>JAIXVY010000097.1 GCA_027482505.1 Opitutaceae bacterium
ACTACGCCTTGGACTTTGGCGCCTACCTTTCCGTGCTTCTGCTCGATACCGACCACACCCGGCCCATCGTCGGCGCGCAGACCGAATGGCTCGCCGCCGCGCTCGCCGCGCGCGCGGATCGACGCTTCGTGTTCCCCGCCTACCATTATCCCGCCTACGGCACGACCAAGCGGCCCAAGGATGGCGGCTTGCCCAGCGAGCACCCGCGTTCCCTGACCATTCGCCGCGAATGGTCGCCCCTTTTTGAGAAAAACGCGGTCACGGCAGTGTTCGAGAACGACCATCACGCCTACAAGCGCACCTATCCGATCCGCGAAGGCCGGCGCGACGACGAGGCCGGCGTGGTTTATCTTGGCGACGGCGCCTGGGGCGTCGAGGTGCGTCCGGTGGTCACGCCCGAGGAGGCCTGGTATCGGGCCCGCTCCGAGGCGCGGCGGCATGTCTTCGTGGTGACGCTTTCACCCGGGGGCGAGGCGGTGGTCCGTGCCATCGATGCCGGCGGCGAGGTTTTTGACCGCTGCACCCTGGCGGGACGTCCGGCGAAATAGGCCGGCTTGGCACAGCAGGGCGGGGTGGGGGAGGTCGCGCGAGCCGTCCGCCCCCGGGCTTGCTTCGTCGCGAAGCCGGCGGTTGGCTCGGCGGTTTCCGAACTTTTCCCCGCCATGCCCGAGATCTCCAAGAGCTACGAACCGCGCGATGTTGAAGCCAAGTGGTATGCCGCTTGGCAGGACGCCAAGTGCTTCTCCGCGCCCACCCCGGCCCCCGGGCAGGAGCACTACACGATCGTCATCCCGCCGCCCAACGTCACCGGCATCCTGCACATGGGCCACGTGCTCAACAACACCCTGCAGGACGCGCTCATCCGCCGCGCCCGCCTCGAGGGCAAGGCCGCCTGCTGGATCCCCGGCACCGACCACGCCGGCATCGCCACGCAGACCATGGTGGAGAAGCACCTCAAGAAAACCGAGGGCAAGGGCCGCCGCGACCTCGGCCGCGAGGAATTCCTGAAGCGCGTCTGGGCCTGGCGCGGCGAGAAGGGCGACCACATCCTAAAGCAGCTCCGCGAGCTCGGCTGCTCCTGCGATTGGGACCGCACGCACTTCACCATGGACCCCGGCTACTCGAAGGCGGTCCTAGCCTCTTTCATCAAGCTCTTCGAGCAGGGCCACATCTACCGCGGCAAGCGCATGGTCAACTGGTGCCCGGTGTCGCTCACCGCGCTCTCCGACGAGGAGGTCGAGATGAAGCCGACCAAGGGCCACATTTTCCGCCTCCAATACGAGCTGGTCGAGCCCTCCACCACCAAGGACTCCGAGGGCAACATCATCCCGCTGACGCACCTCGTCCTCGAGACGACGCGCCCCGAGACGATCGCGGCCGACGTCGCAGTCGCCGTTCACCCCGACGATGCGCGCTACACCCACCTCGTCGGCAAGAAGGTCTGGCGCCCGCTCGGCGAGCGTATCCAGATTCCCATTATCGCCGACAAGGCCGTCGATCCCGCCTTCGCCGCCGGCGCGCTCAAGGTCACGCCCGCGCACGACAAGGTCGACTTCGAGATCGGCCAGCGCCACGGCCTGCCCGTCATCGACTCTATCAACGCCGACGGCACGATGAACGAATTCGCCGGCCCCGAGCTCGCCGGCATGGAGCGCTTCGCCGCCCGCAAGAAGGCCGCCGAGATCCTTCAGGAGCGCGGAAATCTCATCGAGGCCAAGCCCTACGAGAACAACGTCGGCTACTCGCAGCGCGCCGGCGTGCCCATCGAGCCGCGCCTCACCCAGCAGTGGTGGCTGCGCTACCCGCGCGTCGAGGAGGCCAAGGCGGTCGTGCGCGACGGCCTCATCCAGATGCACCCCGAGCGCTGGTCGAAGGTTTACCTCAACTGGCTCGAAAACATCCAGGACTGGTGCATCAGCCGCCAGCTCTGGTGGGGCCACCGCATTCCCGTCTGGTATGCCAAGGGCGTCGACCGCGAGAAGCTCACCGAGGCCGATCTGCGCGACCCAAAGAAGATCCACGTCTCGCTCGACGGTCCCGCCGACCCCGAAAACTGGACGCAGGAAGACGACGTGCTCGACACCTGGGCCAGCTCCTGGCTCTGGCCCTTCGCCACGCTTGGCTGGCCCGACGCCGAGGCGCAGGCGAAGGCGAACTTCTCCCACTTCTA
This sequence comes from Opitutaceae bacterium, assembly GCA_027482505.1. Taxonomy (GTDB): domain Bacteria; phylum Verrucomicrobiota; class Verrucomicrobiia; order Opitutales; family Opitutaceae; genus IMCC26134_A. The sequence goes on from JAIXVY010000097.1 coordinate 2,171, forward strand.
CCCGACCACGACCCTCGCGACCGGCGCGGACATCATCTTCTTCTGGGTCGCCCGCATGATCATGGCCGGCCTCGAGTTCGCCAAACCCGGCGCCTCGATCCAGGAGCGCATTCCCTTCAAGCACGTCTATTTCAACGGCATCGTTCGCGACAAGCAGGGCGGCAAGATGTCGAAGACCCTGGGCAATTCGCCCGACCCGCTCGACCTCATCGTCAAATACGGCGCCGACGGCCTGCGCTTCGGCCTGCTTCAGATCGCGCCCCTCGGCCAGGACGTGAAGTTCGACGAGGACCGCATCGAGAGCGGCAAGAACTTCTGCAACAAGCTCTGGAACGCCTGCCGCTTCCGCCAGATGAGCGGACCGATGAGCGACAACTCCTCGCTCTCCGCCATCCTCGCGCGTCTCGACGCCAGGCAGCTCGACGACGACGACCACGCCCTCTTTGCCGCCCTTCTCGAAGTGCAGGCGCTGCTGGAAAAGTGCTTCGCCGACTTCGAATTCGCCGCCGCCACGCAGGGACTCTACACCTTCTTCTACTCCGACTTCTGCGACTGGTATGTCGAAGTCGCGAAGGCCCGCCTCGCCGATCCCGCCGCTCGCGACCATGTGCTCGCGGTGCAGGACCTCGTCATCCGCCAGTTCCTGCTCCTCTTCGAGCCCTTCGCGCCCTTCATCACCGAGGAACTCTGGACGCTGCTCGGCTACAACGTCGCCGGCACGAAGTTTCTCCAGGACGCGCGCATCGGCACCGCCGAGGATCTGCGCGGCGCGCTTGCCGGCCGTAGTGTCCATATCGATACGGCCGCCGCCGGCCGCGTCGCCAAGCTCAAGGCCACCGTCACGCTCGCCCGCCAGCTCAAGGCCGACAAGGCCGTCGCCCAGAAGCGCGACGTGCTCTTCTCGGTCGTGGCCGAGGACGCGGTCTGGACCGCGCTCGAGTCCGCCTCGGCCAAGTTCACTCGCCTGGCCGGCGCCGCCTCGCTCGCCCGCGCCGCTTCCGCGCCCGCGCTGCCTGCGATCGTCACGCCGCTCGGCACGCTCTACCTCGACACTGGCGTGAAAGTCGACGCCGCCGCCGAGCGCACGCGGCTCACGAAAGAGCTCGAAGCCGTCACCAAGCACATCGCCGGCACCGAGGCCCGCCTCAACAACGAAGCCTTCACCAGCAAGGCTCCGCCCGCGGTGCTCGAAGGCGCGCGCAAGCAGCTCGCCGATCAGCAGGCCAAGCGCGCCGAGCTGGAGCGCCTGCTCGCCGCCCTCGTTTAAGGGCCTCTTGTTCGATAAAAAAACCCCGCTGAAAGGCGGGGCTTTTTTGCGGCCTCACTTGGCCGCAGTGGCTTTTTTCTGCGGTTCGCGCGGAGCGAACTCGTCCAGCGAGTGGTGGCGCCAGGAGTTTTCGTCCGTTTGGACGATGATGGTGCCGTTTTCGAGCGACTTGATCCAGTTGTTGCCATTCGAGTTCCGCAGGTAGGCCTCGCCGGCCTCCTGCCCCAGCTTGGCATAGATGGTTTCCCGGGCCTTTGCGGCCAGTTCCTTTAGCGCGGCCTCTTTTTGCTCCCGGCTGAGCTTGGGATCTTTTGCCGTGGCGAGGGCGGCCTCGGGCACCGTTTTTTTCTGGTCGTAGATCCGATTTACGTCCTCGCGGGCGAGGGAAAAGCGCGAGGCCAGCTGGGTGAGCTGACGATAGTCGTAGTTTTTGCCGCGAACGTAGTCCTGGTAGCGTTCATCGCCGAGTTCCCGGCGCAGCGCCTCTCCCAGCCGTTTTTCGGCGTCCCGGCGACGCTGCCAGTCCTCGGAGGTGTAGCTGTTGTCGGCGTTGCGCGAAAGCTCCGGGTCCGCGGCGCGCAGATTGTGAATGAGCACGAACTCTTCCTCGCTGGGTTTGAAGGCGGCGAGCTCCCAGCGCATGCTTTGCGCGATGCGCGAGGTGCGAAGCTGATTCGCCTCGTATTCCTCGGGGCTCAGCAGTTCGCGGAGCTCCTTGTCTTTCTCGGCGCGCAGGTAGGCGAGTTTTTCGCGGTCGGCCGCGAGCGGCATGCCGCGGCTCTCCGACTCCACCTGCTGGATCATGGTGTCATAGTCCTCGTTGATCCGGCGGACGGCGTCGCGTTTTGCCGGAGGGATGGGATTGTTTTCGCCGGCCTTGGGCGCCTCCTCGCCGAGCAGGGAGGCCCGAAACGCGTCTTTTTCGCGGCGCAGGTCAAGGCGCGCCAGTCGCAACTCCAGCGTGTCATCCGCCTGGCGATCGTAGTAGTCTTGGCTTTCCCAGTAATTGTCCGGCGCGCGCTTGGGTTTGAGCGCGTCTTCGCGGGCCTTGAAACGCTCGTTGATCTCGGCGCCGACGATGGCTCGCACCAGACGGTCGGGCAGGCCGGCGGTTCGCAAGTTGGCGGCGAGGGTGGGCAAGTCTTCGGAGTAGGCCTTGCGCCATGTTTCGGACGAGATGCGCGCGGCGGCGTCGCGGTTCTTCATGGCGGACGCGATCTCCGCCGGGACGGATGCTTTTTCGCCCGGGCTCCCCCCGGGCGACGCTTCGTGCGGGGCCAGGACCACGTGGCCGATCAGGGCCGCGTTGGCGACAAGCGAAGCGGCGAGCAACCACCAGGCGAGCGAAGCGCGGGAAGCGTGGGGCATGCGTCGTAACAAAGAGATCCGCGAAGGCCTGCGCAAGCCATGGCGCGTGCGCGGCCGCCGCCGGGGCCCGAGGCGTTTTGCACACCGAGAGCGCGCCGTAAAGGTGCGTTTTGCACCGGGTTCGCGAGGGGGTGTTTTTCGAAAACATGCTCCAAGCCCGCTCGTGCCAGGGGGAAGCGGTGGCGATTGGCGCGATGGCATGTCCACGGCTGGGACGGCTCTCGTTCGTTTCCAATCCATCAACCGCAACCTTGCCCGGCCGCATGCGCTTCGCGGGGCCGCGGCCCGAATCCCGTCCCACCATGTCGCTCTCTCCCTCCTCCGCCGCCAACCTCGCCTTCCCCTTTTCCGGATTTCCCGGGGCCGCCGCGCACAGCGCCGCTTTTCTCGACGACCAAGCGCGCTCCAGCAGCGACAAATTCGGGGCGCGCGGGACGCGGGCGGAAGCGGGATTCCCGATTATCGCCTTCTGTCACCTGAGCTGGGACTGGGTGTGGCAGCGTCCGCAGCAATTCCTTTCCCGTCTGGCGAGGCGCCACCCTTTGCTGTTTGTGGAGACTCATCGCGCGGACGTGCCGGCGGGCGAGGTGGTGATCTCAGACGCGAACGGGCATCCGGGCGTGACCATCCTGAGGGTCAACCTGCCCGCTTCGCGCTGGCACGACGGCGGATTCATCGACTTTGAGCGACGGAGGCTGGTGCTGGAGGCGCTCTCGGGCGAGTTGCGCGGACGTTTTGAGCGCCCGGTGCTGTGGTTCAACGACCCCATGGCGGTGACTGCGTATGCGGGCTGGCTGGGCGAGCGCGCCATCGTCTACGACTGCATGGACGAGTTGTCCCAGTTCAAGGATCCGCCGCCGGGCCTGATCGACCGCGAGCGAGCGCTCCTGAGCTTCGCCGACGTGGTTTTTTGCGGGGGCAGAAAGATGCGGGACAAGCGCCTGCCCCTGAATTCCAACTGCCACTTTTACGGCACCGGCGTGGATGTGTCGCACTTCGGCGCCGCGCGCTCGGCCGCGCTGCCTGTCGCGGACTGCCTGAAGGAAAGAATCGCCGCCCGGCCGACGGCGCCGGTGCTCGGGTATTTCGGAGTCATAGACGAGCGCATAGACTACGCGTTGATCGCGCGACTCGCGGAGGCGCGTCACGACTGGCACGTCGTGATGGTGGGGCCCACCGCCAAGGTCGACCCCGCCTCGCTGCCCCGTCGCTCCAACCTGCACTGGTTGGGCCCCCAGCCGTATGAGAAACTCCCGGCCATCACCAAGGGTTTCTCGGTTTGCCTCATGCCGTTCGCGCTGAACGCCGCGACCGAATACATCAATCCCACCAAGGCGCTCGAATACATGGCCGCGGGCCGGCCGGTGGTGTCCACCGCGCTGGACGAAGTGCGCACCAATTTCGACGGCGTGGCCCGCGTGGCGCGCACCCACGAGGAGTTCGTCGCCCTCAGCGCCCAGGAGGTGTCCTCGCCCTCCTCCCGTCGCATTGCCCGCGGCCTGTCCCTCGCCTCGGCGAGCACGTGGGAGGCCATCGCCGCCAGGATGGAGGGGCATGTGCTCGATATCCTGGCGGCCAAGTCAGCCCGCGCCCTCGCGGCGGCCGCTTCGGGCGCCTCCGCGCGCGAATTGCAGGCCGGAGCCACCGCCACCCTCAGCCCCTCGGCCTGTGTTTGACTACATGATAGTCGGCGCCGGCTTCGCCGGGAGCGTGCTGGCCGAACGCCTGGCCCGCGGGCTGAACAAACGCGTGCTGGTGGTGGAGCGTCGCGCCCACATCGGCGGCAACGCCTACGACCACCACGACCGCCACGGCATTCTTGTTCATCGCTACGGCCCGCACATCTTTCACACCAACTCGGCTGAGATATTCGACTACCTCTCGCAGTTCACCGAGTGGCGCCAATACCAGCATCGGGTGAAGGCGTGCGTGGACGGGCGGCTCGTGCCCATACCGATCAACCTCGACACGGTGAACCAGCTCTACGGGCTGCGCCTCGATCCGGAGGGCATGCGCGCCTATCTTGCCAAGGTGGCCGAGCCGCGCCCCGAGGTGAAAACCTCGGAGGACGTGGTGGTGAAGGGCGTGGGCCGCGAGCTCTACGAAAAATTTTTCCGCGGCTACACCCGGAAGCAGTGGGGCCTCGATCCCTCGGAACTGGACGCGCAGGTGACCGCGCGCGTGCCGCTGCGTTTCAATCGAGACGACCGTTACTTCACCGACACGCACCAGGCGATGCCGGCGCGGGGTTTCACCCACCTGTTCGAGAACATGCTCGATCACCCGAACATCAAGGTGATGCTCAACACCGATTACCGCGAGGTCCGGCACGAGATCGAGTATGGCGCGCTCATCTTCACGGGGCCGGTGGACGAGTTTTTCGACCACCGTTTTGGCCGGCTGCCCTACCGTTGCCTGGAATTCAGGCACGAGACTCACTTCAAGCCGGTGTTTCAATCCGCGCCGGTGATTAATTATCCGAACGAATACGCCTACACGCGCGTCACGGAATTCAAATACCTCACCGGGCAGGAGCATCCTCACACCAGCGTGGTCTACGAGTATCCGCGCGCCGACGGCGATCCCTACTATCCCATCCCGCGTCCCGACAACGCGGCCCTCTACAAGCGTTATCAGGAACTCGCGGAGCAGACGCCGGACGTGCATTTCGTCGGCCGCCTCGCGACCTACCGCTACTACAACATGGACCAGGTGGTCGGGCAGGCGCTGACGCTTTTCGGCAAGATCGCGGGGCTGTCGCGCGCCGATGCGCTCGCCGCCGCGGCCGTGGCGACCTGATCGACGGAGCACGTGTCCGATCCCACTTCGTTCGGCGGTCCCCGGCGCTCCGCCGCGCGCCGCCGAGCTCCACCCCGGGAGTCCCCGGGGACAAGCCGCTCCACCCAATCCGTCCTAAATCATGTTTCCGCATTCTCCGCTTCCGCGTCCCGAGTATCCCCGTCCCGACCGCCAGCGCGGAAGGGTCGAGGGGGTCGAGTGGCTGAATCTCAACGGCCCCTGGCAGTTTCGCTTCGATCCCCGGCGTAGGGGCGAGGCCGAGCGCTGGTTCTCGTCCAGCGGACCGGACTGGCGCGAGCAAATCATCGTGCCCTTCTGCTGGGAATCGCTTGCGGCCTGGGGCGAGGGCGACGCCGCGGGCAACGAGAATTACTATTCCAAGCGCGTGTTCCTGGATCCGGTCGGGGTTACCAGCGACAATCACCGCCAGGCGCCCCGGCAGGAAGTCGGCTGGTATCGGCGCCAGGTGCGGGTTCCCGGCGCGCCGCCATGGCGGGGACGTCGTGTTTACCTCACCATCGGCGCGGCCGATTTTTTCACCGATGTCTGGTGCAACGGCGTCCACGTCGGCCGCCACGAGGGCGGCTACACGCCCATCGAGCTGGACATCACCGACGCGCTCGCTTCCGCGCCGGAGGGCGGGGACGGTCTGGACGCGTTGCTTGTCATCCGCGTGGAGGATCCGATGGACAACCGCGAGCAGCCGGTGGGCAAGCAGTGGGGTTGGTATACCACCACGAGCGGCATCTGGCAGACCGTATTTCTGGAGCCGCGCTCGGCGGCGCACATCGACCATTTCCGCATTGTCACCGATATCGACGCGCGCCGCGTCCGCTTTGATGTTTTCGGCCGGGGAATAGGCCGGGATAACGAGGTGACGGTTGCGATAATCGCGCCGGATGCAGCCGAGTTTCGCGCCGGCCTCGCCCCCGCGTCCGCGGAGGATTTTTCCGTTTTTCACGCAGACGTGGAGATCGATCCCGTTGTATTGTGGGATCCGGGGGATCCGAGGATCTATCGGATTGTTTTTCGCGTGCTCGACGCGGCGGGCGAGGAACTCGACGTCGTGCGCGGCTATTTCGGCATGCGCAAGATCGGCACCGCGCCTGTCGGCAAGGACCCCGCTATGCTCTGCCTGAACAACAAGCCGATCTATCTGCGCGGCGCCCTCTATCAGAGCTATCATCCGGCGGGAGTCTACACCGCCCCCGACGCGGCGGTCCTGCGGGACGACATCGGTTTCGCTCGACGCATGGGCTTCGATTTTCTGCGCGTTCACATCAAGCTCGACGATCCGGTGCTGCTCTACTTTGCCGACACGCTGGGCATCCTGCTCATGCAGGATTTTCCCAACTTCGGCGAAGGGGGCGACACGCCGCTGGGGCGCCGTCGCTTCGAGGACATGATGCGCGCCGGCATCCGTCGCGATTTTAACCACCCCTCGATCGTCGCCTGGTGCATTTTCAACGAGAGCTGGGGTTTCGGCGGCCAGAACGAGCTCATGAAGCTCATCACTCCGCACCTGGAGATTCCCGAGGCCGACCGCGAGGCGCGGCGCGCCGCGAGCAAGTCGGCCTTCGATTGGATCCACCGCATGTGGACGCTCGCCAAGTCGCTCGACGAGACGCGGCTGATCGAGGACATGAGCGTCGTCGTCTGGGAGCACCTCGACGCCTACGGCCACGTCGACACCGACATCAACTCCTGGCATTTCTACCTCGACGATTACGACAAGGCGCGGGCGCACATTGAAAACGTCGTCGCCAGGACCTATCGCGGCTCGAGCTTCAATTATATCGAGGGCCGCGAACAGGGCGACGCCCCCCTGATCAACAGTGAATACGGCGGGGTGGGGGCGCTGGACGGCGATCGCGACATCAGCTGGTCGTTCAAGTTTCTCACCAACGAGCTTCGGCGGCATGGCCGGCTTTCCGCCTATATCTTCACCGAGCTCACGGACGTGGAGTGGGAATACAACGGCTTCCTGAACTACGACCGCACCCGAAAGGAATTCGGCTACGAGCCCTCCATCATCAATCAGGGCGATGTCTTGCCCATCGACGCGCCCCCCATCTCGCGAGTCGCGCCCGGGGCGCGCGTGGAGATCGACGTGTTGTCCTCCCATTTTTCGCGCCGCACCCGCGAGGGCGTCGTGTTGCACTGGATTTATTCGGGCATGGATACGCTTGGCACGGTCCATCCGGATATTGTCAGGGGACGTGCGCCTATCCCCTTCATTCATCACCGGGTGGAGCTCGCGCGCCGGGTGGCGCTCGAATTGCCCTCCGCGCATATGCTTTGTGAACTTTCCGTCGCCGCGGTCGCGGCTTCGGGCGAGACGGTCGCGAGCAATTTTATCCAGCATCTTGTCGGGGACGGGTTTCCGCCCGAACGGGAGGACCGGGGGGCCACCCTCGTTCTTAGGCGGCGCGTGCAAGACTGGCATTCCGCCTCCTGGAGTCTGGGCGGCGCCACGCGGGAGGAGTCGGAGGCGGCGGGCGTGGCCTATGGGCTCGGGGCCGGCCATTTCGAGTGGTGGTATGTGGACAGGGAATTACGCCGTCTCCGGGAGGCCGCGCGCATACGTCTCTTGGTCGAAGTTTCGTCTCGAAGGCTTGATTCGCCCCAGACCGACACGCATCGACACCCCACCTGGTGCGAACTTACCCTCAACGGCGTGCCGGTGCATCGCGGCATTTTGCCCGATCATCCGCATGATACCCGCGGTGCATTGAGCTACCTGAGGGGCGGCAAGGGCGGCTATGGTTATCTCATCCGCGCGGTCGTGGACGGACCGGCGCTTGCCGCCGTGGTGGCCTCCGCCGGACGCGAAGGGGTTCTTCGCTTACGATGCACCGTGCCCGACGTTTCGCCGATAGGCGGGTTGGGGGTATATGAATACGACTGCGGCCGTTATCCCATCGCCCCCACCATCATCGTGGAATGGCCGCAGGGAGAAGGTTAGGCCCGCGGCGCAAAGGCCGCTTAGTGCGGTGCGGCGCTTATGTCGGACACCGTTCTGCGAACGTGCTGGATGAGCGAAAATCGATGCGTGAATCTCACGAGCATGGCGGCGTCGCCTTTGAGCGGCTAAATCGGCGGTGGGGCAGAGTAGGGGGCGCTTGTATGTTGGTGTCCCCGCTAACTTGGGCGGCATTGTCGAACTCTGGTAGAAACCATCTTGCCTTACTTGTCGCATAAAAGAGCAAGCCAACCTAAATTCGGGCATCCTAACTGTCGCAAAATGATACGGTTTTATGGATTAATGCTTCTGAATTCTCATTAATCGTTTTATAGTAGGCATTAAGATATTTGGTGAGGGACTGGCACAATCGTCGCTTAGGCTGGTGAAACCTCGTTTTGGGCTGCCGCCGTGCGCCCAAAAGCGAGGCAAGCAAAACCAAAACAACCAGCAACGATATGAAGTCCCGTATCCAACTCGCCGGCACCGTCGCCGCGCTCGCCACCGCCTCTGCCCTCCAAGCCGAGGTCAAGATCAACGACAATCTCGCGCTCGACGGCTATGCCATCGGCTCCGGTGTTGTCACCGAAGGCACCCCCGCCAAGAATGGCCCCGAGTTCGTCAAGAGCGCCTTCTTCTACGATTCCGCCTTGGTCGGCGTAACCGGCACCTACAACGACTTCACCGGTCGTGTCAGCCTGTTCAACGTGGTGTCCTCCGCCAACGGCGTGGCCTCCGACGCCGGCCTGCTCGACGCCTACGTCACCTACAAGACCGGCAACGTCGCCGTCACCGGTGGCCAATATCTTGGCTACCTGGGCTTCGAGTCCTTCCACAGCGTCAACAACGCCTTCATCTCCTTCAGCCAGGCCACCTACCGCAGCCCGTTCGCCACGGGTGCGAAGGTTGATTACAGCGGCGAAGGCTTCTCGACCGGTTTCTCCGTTCGCGATTCCCAGATCAACAACACCGGCAGCTTCTTCAACGGCGACGGCGAGTTCTCCGACGACATCGGCTACGAGGCCTACGTCATGCTCACCAGCGTCGAAAACCTGACCGTTTTCGCCGGCGCCGGTTACGAGGACGTCGACGGCGGCACTTCCGCCTACACCTTCGACCTCTGGGCCAGCTACAAGATCAACGACAAGCTCAGCCTCGCCGCCGAGTATGCCACCGTTGAGGACGTCACCGACTTCTCCTGGCTCACCCAGCTCAGCTACGCCGTCTCCAAAGAGGTCTCCGTTGCCGGTCGCTTGACCGGTTCCGACGGCCTGACCGGTAACGACGCGTTCGGTTACGGCGTCGCCTCCACCTACACCCTGAGCCCCAACTTCGCCGTCAAGGGCGAGGCCACCCTCACGGACAACAGCGGAGCCAGCGACGTGTTCAGCTACGCGCTCCAGGGCATCTTCAAGTTCTAATCCTTCGTTTTAGGATTTTGCAGCGGAGCGCGTGCAATCCGCGCGCTCCGCTTTGTCTCCCGGCTTCCTTCGCTCCCTTCGCCTAGTTTTCCCGTTTCTGACGGCTTCCCAATTTTCCCTCCGCACATGCTAAATAAAATCACGAAAGTCATCGGGGCCGGCGCGTTCGCGCTCGGCGCCTTCGCCTCCTCCGCCCTCCACGCCGCCGACACCGTCAAGGTGGGCGTCCTTCACTCCCTCTCCGGAACCATGGCCATCTCGGAGACATCTCTCCGTGACGTCCTCCTCTTCACCTTCGACGAGATCAACGCCAAGGGCGGCGTCCTCGGCAAAAAGATCGAGCCCGTCGTCGTGGACGGCGCCTCGAACTGGCCCCTCTTCGCCGAAAAGGCCAAGCAGCTCCTCGAGCAGGACAAGGTCGCCGTGACTTTCGGCTGCTGGACCTCCGTTTCCCGCAAGTCTGTTCTCCCCGTCTACGAACAAAACAACGGTCTCCTCTTCTACCCCGTGCAATACGAGGGCGAGGAGCTGTCCAAGAACATCTTCTACACCGCCGAAGCCGTTAACCAGCAGGCCACGCCCGCCGTTGACTATCTCCTCAACGAGCTTGGCAAAAAGAAATTCTACCTCCTTGGCTCCGACTACGTCTATCCCCGCACGACCAATCTCGTGCTGAAGGAGTATCTCGCTTCCAAGGGCATTCCTTCCGCCAACATCAAGGAGGTCTACACCCCCTTCGGTCACACCGACTACCAGCAGATCGTTGCCGAGATCAAGCAGTTCGCCGCCTCCGGCGACGCCTGCGTCGTCTCCACGCTGAATGGCGACACCAACGTCCCCTTCTTCCGCGAGTTCGCCAACGCCGGCCTGAAGTCCGAAGACTGCCCGGTCATGTCCTTCTCGGTCTCCGAGGATGAATTCCGTGGTCTGCCCACCAAGGATCTGGTCGGCCACCTCGGCGCCTGGTCCTACTTCATGTCGATCGACACTCCCGCCAACAACGAGTTCAAGAAGAACTTCTTTGCCTGGCTCGAGAAGAGCACCGTCCCCGGCATCGAGAAGAAGGGTCGCGTGACCAACAGCCCGATGGTCCTCTCCTACGCCGGTGTTTATCTCTGGAAGGCCGCGGTCGAGAAGGCCGGCTCCTTCGAAGTGGATAAGGTTCGCGAGGCTCTTTACGGCACCACCTTCGACGGTCCCGGCGCCAAGTATATCGTCCAGAAGAACCACCACGTGACCAAGAACGTCTATATCGGCGAAACCCTCGCCGACGGACAGTTCAAGGTTCTGAAGTCCTACGAAGGCGTCTACGGCGAGCCCTTCCTGAAGGGCACCTTCAAGTAAGCTGATCGGTTCTTTGGTCCCCGGCGCGCATCCGCTCGCGCCACGTCTGAAAAATTAGCGGCGCGCCGCCCATTACGGCCGGCGCGCCGCCCCTCCCTTCCACGGTGCCTCTGGTTAAGGCGCGCGTGTTCTGATCAACGTTAGTTTGGTTGTCGGGGCGGGTCTTCACGGACCCGCCCCGTCTTTTTTCGGCTCGTTCCCTGCTATCCGCTCGCGCGTTCCGCGCCATGCCTCGCTTCCTCGCCTTTATCATTCTCGCCTTGGTCTCGGGTTTCGGCGCGCTTCGCGCCGATGACGCCGCGCCAGACTCCGGTCGCGCCCTCCTCGTGGCCGCCGTGCTCGCGCCCGCCAAGGATCAACCCGCCGCGGTCCGCGCGCTAGTAGGCGTGGAGGACTCGGCCATCACCCCTGTTCTCAACGCTTGGCGCGCCGGCGAACTTTACCTGGTCGTCTTGGCCGACGGCACTCGCGTGCCCGCCACGCTTGCCACCGCCGCCACCCACGTGCCCTCCGCGGCGCCCGATCAACTTGTCGCCCTGTCTGTCGCCACCGGGAGTCCGATTATGGATCCTGCCTCGTCCGCCACTCCGGCCGCTCCGCTCTTTTTCGCGCCCAAGCAACTCAAGCCCATAGACACCACCGCCCCCCTCCGCCGGGCAATGCGCGACGTGCTAGAGGTCGCCGGCGTCGCCGATCCCGATCCCAAGATCCGCCGGGAATCCATCGAGCGTCTCGGCCAGTCGCGCAAGCTGGAGCATCTGCCCCTGCTCAAGGCCCGCCTGAACGTCGAGAAGGTTTCCGTCGTGCGCACCGCGCTCGCCGAATCCATCGCCTTCATCCAGCTTGCCGACGCGGAGGAATCGACGCGCCTGGCCGCGATCGCCTCGCTTGGCGACGCCCACTCTCTCGCCGCCGCCGCCCGCTTCAAGGAGGCCCTCGCCGCCACTCCCGCGCCCTCCGCCGCCGAGGCCGAGGCGATGCGCGGCGCTCTTCGCCAAATCGAAGGGCACTGGCAGGTGGTCAACTTCTTCGGCAACCTTTTCCGCGGGCTCAGCGCCGGCTCGGTGCTCCTGCTCATCGCCCTCGGGCTCGCCATCACCTTCGGTTTGATGGGCGTGATCAACATGGCTCACGGCGAACTCATGGTCGTCGGCGCCTACGCGACCTTCGTCACGCAGAACATCTTCGTCTCCTTCTTTGGCGCCGGATCGACCGCCTTCCACTTCTATTTCATCGCCGCCCTGCCGGTCGCCTTCATCTCCGCCGCCTTAGTCGGCCTCGTGATCGAGCGAGGCATCATTCAGTTTCTCTACAAACGCCCGCTGGAGAGCCTGCTCGCCACATGGGGCGTCTCGCTCGCCCTTCAGCAGACCTTCCGTCTTATTTTCGGCCCGGCCAACGTCCAGATCAACGCCCCCTCCTGGCTTCAGGGCGGAGCGACCGTCTTCGACGTCGCCTTCGCCTACAACCGCTTGTTCGTGATCGGCTTTGCCATTCTGGTCGTGCTCGGCGTGTGGCTCGTGCTCAACCGCACTCCGCTTGGTCTGCTCGTTCGCGCGGTGATGCAAAACCGCCAGATGGCGTCCTGCATCGGCGTGCGCACCACGCGGGTCAACATGATGACCTTCGCCTTCGGCTCCGGCCTCGCCGGCCTCGCCGGCGCCTGTCTCAGCCAGCTCGGCAACGTCGGGCCCAGCATGGGCCAGCTTCACATCATCGACGCCTTCATGGTCGTCGTGTCCGGCGGGGTGGGGAACGTCCTCGGCACCGTCATCGCCGCGCTCGGCATCGGCACCGTCGATCAGATCCTGCAGCCCGTCCTTGGCGCCGTGATGGGCAAGATTCTCGTGCTCTTCGCCATCATCCTCTTTCTCCAGTGGCGCCCGGGCGGCCTTTTCCCGACGCGCAGCCGCAGCCTCGATTAATCCGCCGCCTTCGCCGCCATGTCCGCTCCCGAAAAACTTTCCGACGTCGAGCCGCGCTTTTTTTCCCGCGCGCAGTGGATCGCCTTCCTGGTCCCCACGCTCGTTCTTGCCTTGCTGCTGCCGCTGCTGAACGCGTTCTTGCCCGCCGAGCATTTCCTGCGGCCGAGCGACTTCACGCTCAACCTCTACGGCAAATACGCCACCTACGCCGTTCTCGCCCTCGGCGTGGATCTGCTCTGGGGCTACCTCGGCATTTTATCCTTGGGCCAGGCTCTCTTCTTCGCGCTTGGCGGCTACGCCTTCGGCATGCACCTGCTGCTTATGATCGGCAAGGACGGCCAGTATAAGTCCGACCTGCCCGACTACATGGTCTTTCTTGGCTACAAGGAACTGCCCGCCCACTGGGCTCCTTTCCATTCCTTCCCCTTCGCCGCTTTCGCCGCGCTCTGGGTGCCGGCCCTGCTCGCGTTCGTGTTCGGCTGGCTCGCCTTCCGCTCCCGGGTGAAGGGCGTCTATCTCTCCATCCTCACCCAGGCCCTCACCTACGCCGCCGCGCTGCTGTTTTTCCGCAACGACTTCGGCTTCGGCGGCAACAACGGCTTCACCGATTTCAAGCGCGTCCTCGGCGCCGAGCTGAGTTCGCCCGACACCCGCCGCTGGCTCTACTTCGCGTCCATCGTGCTGCTCGCGCTGGTTTTCCTGCTCTACCGCTGGCTCACCCGCGCCAAGTTCGGCCACCTCATGCAGGCCATCCGCGACGGTGAGAATCGCGTGCTCTTCTCCGGCTATGCCACCGCCCGCTACAAGCTCTTCGTGTTCGTTCTCGTCGCCGCCGTCACCGGCATCGCCGGGGCGCTTTACGTTCCGCAGGTAGGCATCATCAATCCTTCGGAGATGACGCCCGAGAAATCCATCGAGGCCGTCGTCTGGGTCGCCGTCGGCGGCCGCGGCACGCTCATCGGCCCCATCCTTGGCGCTCTCTTCGTCAACGCGCTGAAGAGCTGGGCCACCCGCGCCGCCCCCGAGCTTTGGCTCTACATCCTCGGCGGTCTTTTCGTCGGCGTTGTTCTGCTCCTTCCCGGCGGCCTCGTCAGTATCCCCGGCAAGATCAAGGCCCTCGTCGCCCGTCTGCGCCGTCCTCCCGCTTCCCCTGCTTCACCCGAACCCGCCGCCTGAACCGCCATGGCCCATCCCATTCTCCAGGCCGAGGAAGTCACGAAGACCTACGATGGCTTCCGCGCCATCAACAAACTCAACTTCTATCTCTTCCCCGGCGAGCTTCGCACCGTCATCGGTCCCAATGGCGCGGGCAAATCGACCTTTTTCGACCTCCTCACCGGTCGCGCCAAGCCCGACGTGGGCACGATCAAATACGCCACTTCCGACGCCGCGCCCTCGCTCGATCTCACCGCGCTCAACGAATACGAGATCCAGCGCCTCGGCATCGGCCGCAAGTTCCAGACGCCCTCCGTCTTCGCCGAGCACACCGTGTTCACCAACCTCGTGCTTTCGCTCAAGGGTCCGCGCGGGGTTTTCAGCTCTCTCTTCCATCGGCTCGACTCCGAACAGCGCGACCGCATCGACGCCCTGCTCAAGCTCGTGCGTCTCGATGGCAAACGCGCCTCCAAGGCCGGCCTCCTCTCACACGGCGAAAAACAGTGGCTCGAGATCGCCATGCTCCTCGCCTCCGAGCCCCGCGTGCTCCTCGTTGACGAGCCCGCCGCCGGCATGACCGACGAGGAAACCCACCGCACCGGCGAGCTGCTCCTCAGCCTGCGGGGCAAACACTCCATCGTCGTCGTCGAGCACGACATGACCTTCGTGAAGCAAATCTCCGAAGGCGGCCAGGTCACCGTCCTCCACCAGGGCTCCGTGCTCTGCGAGGGCAAGTTCGACGAGGTCCAGTCCGACCCCCAGGTCCGCGCCGTCTACCTCGGCCGCGGCAAACATTGATCCAATCCACTCAGCCGCAAAAGAACGCAAAGAGCGCAAAGAATTCCCCCCTGCTTTTCCTCCTCTTCCTAGAGCGCACCGCGTTCTTTCGCGGATAAAAAAATTCCGATGTCTGAAGTCCTCCTCACCGTCTCCTCCGCCGAAGTCGACATCGACGGCTCCCGTATTCTCCGCGGCGTAACCCTCGAGGTGCGCCACGGCGAACTCGTCGCTCTCATGGGCCGCAACGGCGTGGGCAAAACCACCACGCTTCGCGCCCTCATGGGCCTGCGCCCGCTGCGCTCTGGCGTGATGACCCTCGGCTCGACCGACCTCACCAAGCTCGACACCGCCAGCCGGGCCCGCGCCGGCCTCGGCTACGTGCCGCAAGGCCGCGACATCTTTCCGCATCTCACCGTCGAGGAAAATCTCCGCATCAGCCTCGTCACCCACGGCATCAAGGGCGCCGCCGCCCGCGAAGGGCTCGACGAGGTCTACACGCTTTTCCCTATCCTCAAACAGTTCGTCGCGCGCAAGGGCGGCGTCCTCTCCGGCGGCCAGCAGCAGCAGCTCGCCATCGGCCGCGCCCTGCTCACCCAGCCCAAGCTTCTCCTCCTCGACGAGCCCACCGAGGGCATCCAGCCCAGTATCATCGAGGAAATCGGCGACACCCTCAAAAAGCTCAAATCCCCGCCCGTCGCCGCCGCCATCGAGCAGGCCCAGCACGACACCGAGGAGATCAAGGGTGCGATTAAAACTCTCCGCCGCACCCGCGCCGGCCTCTCCATTCTCCTCGTCGAGCAATACGTCGATTTCTGCCGCGCCATCGCCGACCGCTTCTATGCCATGGATCGCGGCGCCGTCACCATCAGCGGCCCTATCGCAGATCTGACCGACGAAGTGGTAAAAGAGCATTTGCAGGTATGAAACCTGCTCATCGATAGGCTTTCCATGCATCTCACGCCCCGCGAACGCGAAAAACTCATGGTGGTCGTCGCCGCCGACCTTGCCCGCCGCCGCCAGGCTCGCGGCCTGAAACTTAACCACCCTGAAGCCGTCGCCATAATAACTTATGAAATCATGGAGGGCGCCCGCGACGGTCGCAGCGTCGCCGATCTCATGAGCTACGGCACCACGCTCCTGAAGCGCGCCGACGTCATGGAGGGCGTGCCCGAGATGATCCACGACGTCCAAGTCGAGGCCACTTTCCCCGACGGCACCAAGCTCGTCACCGTCCATCACCCCATTCGCTGAGCCCGCCATGATACCCGGAGAAATCATCGTCGCGGCCGACGCGCCCGCCCTGGAGGCCAACGTAGGTCTCGCCACCAAGAGCCTCGCCGTTGCCAACACCGGCGACCGTCCCATCCAGGTCGGCTCGCATTTCCATTTCTACGAGACCAACGCCGCGCTGAGCTTCGATCGTGAAGCCGCCCGCGGTTTCCGTCTCAACATCCCCGCCGGCACCGCCGTCCGCTTCGAGGCCGGCGACACCAAGCAGGTCGAGCTCGTCGCCCTCGCCGGCTCCCGCGAGGTCTGGGGCTTCAACGCCAAGATCAACGGCAAACTCTGAATCTGATTTTAAACCGCTAAGTTTCGCCAAAGGCCGCTAATTTAAGAACGGCTTTTTCTGTTTAGCGTCCTTTAGCGAAATTTAGCGGTTCCTCTCGTCCGACTTCTTTTCCCCATGCCTCTGAAGTTAACCCGCCGCCAATACGCCGAGATGTTCGGCCCCACCGTGGGCGACCAGGTCCGCCTCGCCGACACCGAGCTCTTCATCCAGGTCGAGCGCGACCTGATCGCCGAGGGCGGCGGCTACGGCAACGAGATC
>JAIXVY010000472.1 GCA_027482505.1 Opitutaceae bacterium
CCCGCGAGGAGATGGTCCCCGAAATCAACGAGCAGCTCATCGTCGAGTTTTACTCGCGCTTCTAAGGAAACACCTTAGCGGTCGTTTCTTTACCCTCACCGTCCACGCAGTCATCAACCGCCATGCCCAAACGTCTCGGAAAGTTCGAACTGCCCAACAAACTCACGAAGGTTGAGGAGGGCGCCACGCCCACCTACGCCAAGTTCATCGCCGAGCCTTTCGAGGCCGGTTACGGCCACACCATCGGCAACTCCCTGCGTCGCGTCCTTCTGTCTTCGATCGAAGGCAGCGCCATCTCCTCGATCAAGATCGACGGCGTGCAGCATGAGTTCCAATCCATCGACGGCGTCGTCGAGGATGTGGTCGACATCGTCCTCAACCTCAAAAAGGTCCTCCTCGTTTCCCAGAAGCGCGAGGCCTTCACCCTCCAGATCAAGGTCAACAAGGAGGGTCCCGTCACCGCAGCCGACATCCAGGCCGACTCTAACGTCACGATCATCAATCCCGACCAGGTCATCTGCACCCTCGACAAGGCGCGTCCTTTCCACGCCGAGATCGAGATCAAGACCGGCCGCGGCTACTACCCCGGCGAGCACAACAAGAAGGAAGACCAGGCCATCGGCGTCATCCCGATCGACTCTCTCTTCTCGCCTGTCAAGCTGGTGAAGTATGCCGTCGAGGCCACCCGCGTCGGCCAGATCACCGATTACGACAAGCTTATCCTCGAGGTCTGGACCGATGGTCGCATCGATCCCGATTCCGCCCTCAAGCAGGCCGGTTCGATCCTCAAGCATCACCTCGATGTGTTTGATCGCGTCAGCGAGGACACCTACGAGTTCGAGAGCCAGCAGTCCGAGGTCAGCGAGGAGCAGAACAAGCTCCGCAAGCTCCTCAACATGTCGGTCAACGAGATCGAGCTTTCGGTCCGCGCCGCCAACTGCCTCAACAACGCGAACATCACCACCGTAGGCGAGCTCGCGATGAAGACCGAGCAGGAGATGCTCAAGTATCGCAACTTCGGCAAGAAGTCGCTCAACGAGATCAAGGACAAGCTCGAGGCCCTCGGCCTTTCGCTTGGCATGAAGTTCGACGAGCGCCTCCTCGACGCCAAGAAGGACGCCTAACTCGCGTCTCGCCCGTCCCCGCGCCGCGCCCCGCGCGGCGCAGGGACGGGTTTCCTCCTTTTTCGTTCTTCGCGCCGACGGTCCGCCCCACACGCTGCGTCCCGCTAGCCGATCGGAGAACGTAACCAAAACCCGAATACACAGACACCATGCGTCACAACAAGCACCACGCCTCCCTCGGCGTCACCCGCGAGCACCGCGCCGCGATGCTCAGCAACATGGCCGCCTCCCTCATCGAGCACGGCAAGATCCAGACCACCCTCGTGAAGGCCAAGGCTCTCCGCCCCTTCGTCGAGAAGGTCATCACCAAGGCCAAGAAGGCCTCCGTCGCCACCGAGAAGAAGGACGCCCTCCATCTCCGCCGCATGGCCCTGAAGGATCTCCGCAACGAGACCGTCATCGCCAAGCTCTTCAACGAGACCGTGAAGGAGTTCGCCAACCGTCCGGGCGGCTACACCCGCATCTACAAGCTCGGCACCCTCGGCCGCAACGACGCCGCCGAGATGGCCCAGATCGAGTTGGTCAAGGCCGACGACGCCGGCTACAAGAAGGCCAAGAAGCAGTCCGCCGCCAAGGCCGAGGCCGCTCCCGCCGCCTAAGCGACCACGCCTGACTTTCAAGGCGCCGTCTCCGCGAAGGAGACGGCGCTTTTGCTTTTCCACCCCCGCGCCCGTCTTATTCCTTTTCCCACGGCGATCTCGCCCGCGCCGCCTCGCATGGATCTCGTCACCGCCACGGTCGTTTACTGCTTCCTCGTCGCCGGGGTTTTCCTCGGCTTGTGGATCTATTACGATCGCCGCGACCACGCCCGTTTCGAGGCCGAGCGCCGCCATGTGTCCTTCCAGTGCGTGAAATGCGGCCATCTCTACGCCGTCCAGGGCGAGCATCCGCGCTCGGCGTGCCCGCGTTGCGGCGGTGAAAACGAACGCCTGCGATTTTGATCGCGCGGAGCGCCCGGCCGTCCCGCTTTTTATCCCTTCTTCCCATCGGCCAAGTCCCCCGCGCTTCTTCCTTGGCCCCGCCTCTGCTAACCGGTTCGCTCTCCCTTTAAGCTCATGTCCCAGACCATCGCCGTCCTCGACTTCGGTTCCCAATACACGCAGGTCATCGCGCGCCGCATCCGCGAGTGCCAGGTCTTATCCAAGATCTACCACTTCAGCACTCCGGCCGCGCAACTGAAGGCCGACGGCGTCATCGGCATCATCCTCTCGGGCGGCCCGAGCAGCGTCTTCGCCAAGGAGGCGCCCATGCCCGACAAGGCGATCTTCGAGCTCGGAGTCCCCATCCTCGGCATCTGTTACGGCATCCAGCTCCAGGGCCACCTTCTCGGCGGCAAGGTCTCCAAAAGCACCCATCGCGAATACGGCCACGGCGTCCTCACCCTTCAAAAGCCCGGTCGTCTTTTCAAGGGCCTGCCCAAGAAGCTCAAGGTCTGGAACTCCCATGGCGACCGCCTCGTCGCCCTGCCTCCCGGCTACACCGCCATCGGCACCACCGAGAATTCCGAATACGCCGTCATCGAGGACAAGAAGCGCAATTTCTACGGCATCCAGTTCCACCCCGAAGTCTTCCACTCCGAGCGCGGCATCGACGTCATCCGCAACTTCCTCGTCGGCATCTGCGGCGCGAGGCAGGACTGGACGACCAAGGACTACATCAAGCACTCGGTGGAGACCATCCGCGCCACCGTGGGCAAGGAGCGCGTGCTCCTCGGCCTCTCCGGCGGCGTCGACAGCTCCGTGGCCGCGGCGCTCATTCACAAGGCCATCGGCAAGCAGCTCACCTGCGTCTTCGTCGACAACGGTCTCCTCCGAGCCGGCGAGCGCGAGCAGGTGGAAAAACTTTACGCCGACCACTTCCACATCGATGTGCGCGTGGTCGACGCCTCCAAGCTCTTCCTCAAACGCCTCAAGGGCGTTTCCGAGCCCGAGGCCAAGCGCAAGATCATCGGCAACACCTTCGTCGAGGTCTTCGAAAAATCCCTCCGCTCCATCGGCGGGGCCAAGTGGCTCGCCCAGGGCACGCTTTATCCCGACGTGATCGAGTCCGTCGCCATCGCCGGCAACCCCGCCGCGCTCATCAAATCCCACCACAACGTCGGCGGCCTGCCCGATCGGATGAAGCTCAAGCTCCTCGAACCCCTGCGCGAACTCTTCAAGGACGAGGTCCGCGCCGTCGGCGAAGCCCTCGGCCTCCCGCGCGAGGTCGTCTGGCGCCAGCCCTTCCCCGGCCCCGGCCTCGGCGTTCGCGTCGCCGGCGACATCACCCAGGAGAAGCTCGACGTCCTCAAGGCCGCCGACGCCATCCTGCAGGATGAGATGATGAAGTCCGGCTACTACTGGAAGGTCTGGCAGTCCTTCGCCGTTTATCTCCCCGTGAAGTCCGTCGGCGTGATCGGCGACGAGCGCAACTACGCCGACGTCGTCTCGCTCCGCATCGTCGAGAGCCGCGACGCCATGACCGCCGACTGGGCGCGCCTCCCCTACGACCTGCTGGCCAAGATATCCTCGCGCATCACCAACGAGGTCCGCGGCGTCTCCCGCGTGCTCCTCGACATCAGCTCCAAACCGCCCGCGACCATCGAGTGGGAGTAAACCCACGTAGCAGGCCAGGATCCAGGGGCGCCAAAATAGCGCCCCTTTTTAATGCCCACCCTTGCCACTGGAACCCGGGCGCTTCACGGCTTTCTTACCCTTTTAAGCCCCTACCTTATGACCGAAGCTTTTCGTCCGTTTCGCGTCTTGTGCGCGGTTCTCTTTCTCGGCGTCGCAGCCATCGCTCGCGCCGAAGATCCCATGATCGCCAAAGCCCGCGCCTACGTGGGCGCGGATTCCGTGTTGGACGCGATCAAGGCCCTGCGCCTGGTGGGTAAACTGGAGGTCGTTGAAGCGACCGGTGCCGCCCCCGGCGCCGCCCAACTGGAGATTCTTTTTCAAAAACCAGATCGCCAGCGCATCACCGCGACCAGCGACGCCCGCACGGAAATCACCGCGCTCGATGGCTACGACGCCTGGAGCCGCGTCTCCGACCCAAGCCAGCCGTCGCGCTGGCAAGTCACTCTGCTGGGCCCTGATCAGATCAAACGACTTCGCGCCAACACCTTTGAAAACCTGGCGTTTTATCGCGGCCTGGAGGCTCGCGGCGCGCGCGTCGAGGATCGCGGTTTGGCCACCATTGACGGCGTGGCCTGCCGTAAGTTGGCCTTCATTCATGGTCCCGGCATCGTCTTTACCCGCAGCTTCGACGTGGCCACCGGACGCCTCGTTCTCACCGAGACGGAGGGCGGGACGAAAATTCGCGAGGAAGGCGAGATACGGTCCGGCGGGGTGCGCTTCCCGGAACGCATCATCACGGTAAACGCGCTGCCGGACGGCGGCACGCGCACGATTCGCGTCACCTTCTCGGAGATCACCGTCAACCCGGAACTCGACTCGTCTCTTTTCTCCGTCCCCGCGCTTTCCGACTGAGCAAGCCCTTCCTCATAGCACTGTTGTGAAGCCGTATCTCGCTAGGATACGGCTTTTTAATGCCCTTAATTTGCGTGATTCCCGACTCGCCCCGCGCCCGATTGGCCGCCATGGTCGAGTTTTTCACGCTTCGTCGTCCCGCTCCTTAACCGTCCTCCTCCCGTGCGCGTCCTCCAGGCTTCCTCCAAGACCTTTGAATCCGATATCGCCGCCTTTTGTCGCGGCGCCACCGTGCCCCGGGAGATTCATGATGCCGTGGCCGCGATCATCTCCGACGTCCGCCAGCGCGGCGACGAAGCCGTGGGTTACTACGCCGCGAAGTTCGACGGCGCCAAGCTCCGCGCCCGCGACTTTCGTGTAAAGCCTACCGACATCGCCGCCGCCGCCAAGCGCGTGCCCGCCGCCGACCTCAAGGCGCTCAAGTCCGCGCACGAGGCCATCGTCGCCTTCCACGAAAAGTCCCTGCCCAAGAACTGGCAGGCCAAGAATCCGCACGGCGCCATCGTCGGCGAAAACTTTTACCCGATCCGCCGCGTCGGCCTCTACGTGCCGGGCGGCGAGGTGCCGCTCGTCTCGACCGTGTTGATGACCGCCACGCTGGCCAAGCTCGCCGGCTGCCCCGAGATCGCCG
>JAIXVY010000493.1 GCA_027482505.1 Opitutaceae bacterium
GTCAGTGTCGTCACCGAACCAGCAATGATAAAGGGCATGAAGGTGATGGAAGAGACGACGGCGTTTGGCAACAGGTGCTTGAACATGATCTTCGCGTCCGAGAGCCCCAGCGCGCGTGCGCTTCCAGCATGCCCGCCACGAAACCGGGCACCGCCACGGACTGCGGACCGGTGTTTCGGGCCGCGGTCGGCAGTCGGCGGAACGCCTCGGGATCAAGATGCTCGGAGGCCGCGTCGAGCGCCTCCACGACCGTCACCACGCCCGTGCGCGCGTCGCGGTGCACGAGCGCGAGTTTGCCGCCGAGGCCGGAGCCATAGGGCTCGGTGACGCCAAGCGCGAAGCCCACCGCCACCGCCGCGTCCATCGCGTTGCCGCCAGCCTGCAGCACCGCGACGCCAGCCGCGGTCGCGTCGGGATGTCCCGCGCTCACCATGCCGGAGCGGGCCTCCGCGACCTGCACGGGCACGGGCACTCCGCGAAGCGTCGCGGCCGCCGCGATAAAAACGAGGATCACGCCCCGGCGCCATTTCCCGAAAGTCATGCCTGTTTCCTAGGCGTCCCGACGCCCGCGCCGCAAACCCGCGGGTTGGCGTATCTATACGCCACGCCTCGGCGAGGTTTGCCACTCGCGGACGCCGCGCCACGCTGCGCCTCCATGAAATGTCTCGCGCCGCTCCTGTTCGCCAGCGCCCTGGCTTTCGCGCAGGGCGAGGACCGAGCCCTGGATCCCGACGCGGCCGATCTCGCGCTGCCGCAGGAAGAGGTTTCTCCGGCTGGAAATCTCGGCGAACGACTCGCCACCTTCGGCGGCGCGGGCGCCTTCGACGCCCGCTACCAGGAAGCGGCCCGCCTGCGCGAAAAAGGCGAATACGCCGCCGCGATCGAGGCGGCCCGCTCAGGCGCGGAGGAAGCCCGGGCCGCGGGCGACAATCGCGGTCTCGCCGCCTTCCTGCTCGTGAGCGGACGCTCGTTTTGGAGCGTGGGCGATTACCCGTCCGCGGTGGAAACCATCCAGCAGCAGCTCCGCATCGCCGAGACCCTTGGCGACGCCGACCTGCTATCCGCCGGCTATCACGCCTTGGGCTTCTGCTACGTCAGCACGCGCGATCACGCCGCCGCCGATCGCGCCTTCGCCGACGCGCTGCGCCACGCCGAGGCCATGGGCGACAAGGCCCGCCTCGCCTACGTGCTGAACGGCGCCGCCAACAATCATCTCGCCCGGCGCGACTACGCCGCCGCGCGGCCGCTGTATCAGCGCGCCCTCGCCTTGAGCGAGGCGGTGGGCGACCGCGTCGGCGCGGCCGACAGCTCCACCAATCTGGGCACCGTCGACCTGCTGACCGGCGACCCCACCTCTGCGCTGGTCGCCTACCGCCGCGCCTTGGGGATCTACGAGAACATCGACCAGCCGCGCCGCGTCGCGCGCGGGCACCGCCGCGTCGCCGCCGCCCTGCGTCGGCTCGGCCGCCTGGACGAGGCCCTCGCCGAACTTCGCCTCTCGCTGGAAATCGCCGAGCCTCTCGGCAGCACACCCGTCCTGGAGGACATCTATCGCGACCTCGTGCGCACGCACGAGCAGCGCGGCGAGCCCACCTCCGCGCTCCACTACGCGCGCCGCCAGGCCGCCATCCGGAATTCACTGGTGGGAGAGCAAATCCGTCTGCGCGTTATCGAGCTCGACGCGCGCTTCCAAACCGAGCGGCGCGAAAAGGAGATCACTCGCCTGCGCCTCGACCAGGAGACCAAGGCGGCCGAACTCGCCCGCCGCCGGCAGCAGACCATGGCCCTCGGCGCCGGCCTCGCTCTCGTGCTCGGCCTGGGCGCGGTGATTGCCTTCGCCCAGCGGGCCCGTCTGCGCGCGGAGCGCGCCGCCCGCGCCGCCAACGAACGCGCCCGGCAGGAGGCCGAGCAGGCCGCGCGCCTGAAATCACGCCTCCTCCAGATCGCGGCGCACGACCTAAAGGCCCCTCTCTCGGCCGTGTCGGCATCGGCCCGGCGCATCGAATGCAATCCGGGGGATACCACGGCCGTTTCCGATCTCGCCCGGCATATCCGGACCGACGCCGCCCACATGGGCGGCCTGGTCCGCGAGTTCCTCGACTCCGCCGCCATCGAGGCCGGCCGGCTCCAACTCCATCGCGCGCCGGTCGACCTCGCTCTCGCCGCACGCGACGCGGTCGAGGACTACCGCCCGCTCGCCGAGCAAAAACGCCAGCGCCTGGCCCTGAGCCCGGAGGCCGTCGCCGCCGCCGTCGCCGGCGATTTGCCGCGCGTGCTGGCGGACGCCGCCCGCCTGCGCCAGATTTTGGACAACCTGCTGGTCAACGCCCTCAAATTCACTCCCGAGGGCGGAGAGGTCCGTGTCGACCTCGGCCGTTCCGGGAAATGGGCCTACGTTTCCATCGCCGACAGCGGCCCCGGCCTCAAGCCCGAGGATCTGGCGAAGATGTTTCAGCCGTTCACCCCGCTGTCGGCGCAGCCCACGGGCAAGGAAAACTCCACCGGCCTGGGCCTCTTCATCACCCGCGAACTGGTGTCCATGCACGACGGCCTGCTCGAGGTTGAATCGCAGCCCGGCCAAGGCGCCACGTTCCGCGTCCTGCTGCCGGCGGCGGAGGAGTAGCCCGTCGATCAACCGGACTCACAGCCGGCAAATCAGCAGCTCGCGCTCGAACAGCATTTCTTTCGGCAAGTGTTCGCGCAGATCGAGGAAGAGTTCCTCGTGCTCCATCAGTTCGCGACGCCAAGCCTTGCGGTCCACCGCCATCAGCGCGTCGAAGTCCTCCTCGTCGAAAGGCATGCCGGTCCAGTCGATGTCCTCATGGCGCGGCATCCAGCCCAGCGGCGTCTCGCGCCCCGATGCGCGGCCGCGGGCGCGGTCGACGATCCATTTTAACACGCGCATGTTTTCGCCAAACCCGGGCCAGAGGAAATTTCCGGACGCGTCCTTGCGAAACCAGTTCACATGGAAAATCCGCGGCGTCTCGGTGAGCCGTCGCTGCATCGCGATCCAATGCCGGAAATAGTCGCCCATGTGGTAGCCGCAGAAGGGCAGCATCGCCATCGGATCTCGCCGCACCGCGCCGGTCGCCCCGGCAGCCGCCGCGGTCGTCTCGGAACCCATCGTCGCGCCGACATACACGCCCGCGCTCCAGTTGAACGCCTGGAACACCAGAGGCATCGTCGTCGCGCGGCGCCCGCCGAAGACGATGGCGCTGATCGGAACTCCCTCGGGATCGTTGAATGCCGGGTCTATGGTCGGGCACTGAGCGGCGGGCGCGGTGAAGCGCGCGTTGGCGTGCGCCGCCTTTTCCCCGCTTTGGGCCGCCAGTTCGGGGGTCCAGCGCCGGCCACGCCAGTCAACGCATTCGGCGGGGGGCGTTTTAGTCATGCCCTCCCACCATACGCCGCCGTCGGGCGTGAGCGCCACGTTCGTGAAGATCGTGTTCCGCGAAAGCGCGGCCATCGCGTTGGGGTTGGTGCGCGCGGAGGTGCCCGGCGCCACGCCGAAAAAACCCGCCTCGGGATTGATCGCGCGTAGCCGGCCTTTGGCGTCGGGCCGCAGCCACGCGATGTCGTCGCCGACCGTCCACACTTTCCAGCCTTTGTCCGCGAAGGGTCGCGGCGGAATCATCATAGCGAAGTTGGTCTTTCCACAGGCGGAGGGGAAGGCGGCCGCGACGTAGGTCTTCTCGCCCTCGGGATTCTCCACGCCGAGGATGAGCATGTGCTCGGCCATCCAGCCTTCGTCGCGCGCCATGGCGGAGGCGATGCGAAGGGCGAAGCACTTTTTCCCGAGGAGGGCGTTGCCGCCGTAGCCGGAGCCGTAGGACCAGATCTCGCGCGTCTCGGGGAAGTGGACGATGTATTTCTCGGGGTTGCAGGGCCAGGGCAC
>JAIXVY010000482.1 GCA_027482505.1 Opitutaceae bacterium
GGTGCGGGCGGAGGAGGGCGGGGGGGGAGGCACGGCGAAGGAGGAGGAGAGAGCGGAGACGAAAAACAGCTCGCAGGGAAGTCCTCTCGCGCCGCGGCGCTTTCTCTCTCGCCGCGGCGCGGTCTGGCGCTTGGCTGGACGCCATCCATTTCCGATGCGCATATCCGGCCTCGCCCTAGTCCCGCCCCCGTCCGCCGCCGACCTTCCCCGCGTCACGCCCGAGCTGCTTGCTTCCGTGCTCGCGCGCTACTCGCGAAGCAACGAGGGCATCCAGACCATTCTGGCAAAGGTGGATCCGGCCGATCCCGACGCGTCGATCGACCGAATCTTGAAATTCGTCGATTACGGACACGCCTCGATCGGCGGCCTGACCGGAGGTCTCGCGGTCGCGCTCGACGACGTGTCGATGTGGCTTGCCTACAAGGTGTTTGAAATCGCGCAGATGGCCGACGGACAGGAGTCCTCCACTCGCTATATCACGCTCGCCCCCAGCGCGCTCCCCGACGCGGCGGACGTGGGCATGCCCGAGGATCTGGCGCCGCGCTGGCGAGACGTGATGGCCCGCTCCTTCGCCGCTTATCAGTCCGAATACGCCCGGCTCGACGCGCTCGGCGAGGCGGAGCCGCAGCGCGTGCGCGTGCCGGCCGGGGCCAAGCCGGCCGTGGTGGCGCGCATCCGCAAAAACTACGCTCTCGACCGCGCCCGCTACTTCATTCCCCTCGCCACGCGCACCAACCTCGCGCTCGTGCAGACCTCGCGCATGTGGGCGCAGACCGTGAAGCATCTGGCCTCGCTTCCGCACCCCGAGGCGCGCGCCGCGGCCGACCTCATCCGCGGCGAGTTGCTCAAGCTTTCTCCCCGCCTGATGAGGCACAGCGTCGCGGAGAAAAGCCACGAGGCCCAGGCCGCCGCGGAACTCGCCACCTCCTGTCGTATGGGGCTGGCCCGTCTCTCGGCGGAGCCGTTGGCGGACGAGACCTGGGTGCACGTTGACCGCGCCACCCCTCCGTTTCTCGCCGAGGAGCAAAGCATCGCCGACGCCCTCTCCGCGCGCGCCAATCGCTACGGGCAGCAAGGCACGGCCACGCGCCGCATGCGCGTGAGCTTCGCCTGGAACAATCTCGCCCTCGCCGAACTGCGCGACCTGAACCGCCACCGGACGGGTCACCGCCACACGCCCCTGATCCAGGCGGGTTTTTATTTGCCGCCCGAAATTTCGCACTCCGCCCACCGCGCGCTGCTCGACGATCAAATCGCCCTCACCCGGGAGCTGCTTTCTCGCGGGTCGCCGGCCTACGTTTACTCGCTTTTGCTGGGCGCGCAGACGCCCTTCGAGCACTCCACCCACGCCGACAAGTTCATCTACGAGGCCGAGCTTCGCACCGGCATGGGGGCGCATTTTCGCTACGCCGAACACTTGTCCGCCGCCCTTGACGGTTTTTTCCGACAGGTGCCCGAGGCCCGCGCCTGGGTTGTCGAAGGCACGGCCGAGCCGGAATAGCCTTGCCCGGACGCGCCAGGGTTAATGCCATTTTATAACATGAATGTAGCCGCCGGCCTTACCCTTGCCGCCTTGGTCTTGCCGCTGGCCGCGTTTGCCGCACCCGCTCGGATGGACGCCGGCAAAAAAGCGGGTTCGTTTTCCACCGAGAATCGCGCCGTGGTGCCGGAAAAAAGGCCCATGGAATTGAACGAGGTGGTGGGCGAGAAGCGCTTCGCGACCGAGCAGGTCGAGCGTAAGACGGCCGTGGTGGGCGACCGGCGCAGCACCATCGAGGTGACGGAAACGCGGGAAAAAACGCTTTTCGTCACGCCCGAACGAAAAGAATACGATGTAATCGAGCGCAAAGACAGCCGGTGGGCGGGCAAAACTTCGCGCTTTTCCACCAGCGAGGATCGATACGAAGGCAAGGTGGCGGTGAGATTCCAGGACCGGATCGCAGACGCTTCGCCTTTTCACGACAACGTGAAGCCGGTCGTTTCCAAGCGCACGAGCTTTGATCGTATCAACCGCTTCGCCTTTCGCCGCAATGCCGATGAAGGCGTGAGTGTTACCAAGGCCGGAGCGGAGCAATCCCCGGTGGATATTTCCGGTTCCTCCTCTCCTTCCGGAGCGCCCGCCTCGACTCCCGCCGCGAGCGCGCCCGCATCAGCCAATCCAGCCAATCCTTCGGCTCGCTGAGCCTCAGGCGGGCTTTCCATCCCCCGGCATCGACCCTCAATCGCGCGTGAAACCTTTTCGTATCCTGCAATTCAACATGCAGTATGGCCAGGTGTGGGATGAGCGCGATCCGAACAACGCGCCGATACGCCTCGAGGAGGCCATCGCGGAGATCGCGAGGCATGACGCCGATGTCGTCCACCTGCAGGAAGTCGAGCAGGCCCTGCCCGGTGGGAAACAAGCGCAACCTCCGCCAAACCTGCGGAAAATCCTGGCTGCGCTCCCGGGCTATCATGCGCATTTTGCCTATCCGCCGGCCGACCCTCGTGAGCTACCGTTCGGGATCGGGCTGGCTATTCTTTCTCGCACACCGCTGCGCGAGACCTTTGCCGAGACGCTGCCTTCGCCCGCGATCGAGTTTGAGTTCTACGGCGAGAAAAAGACCCCAACGGATCGCCTGTTGATCGGAGCGACCACCGATCTGGCCGGTCGTCCCGTGCGGCTGCTTAACACTCACCTGCTCGCTTTCTTCATGCTAAAGAGCGACAGCCGGCGGCACCCGGAGCAGAGACGCCGGTTGGCGCAGCACCTGAGCGCGGCCCAGTCTGCGGGCGCGGCCGCCATCCTGTCCGGTGATTTCAATGTCCGTGATCATGTCGGCCTGGCCGCGGAATACGCCGCGGAGGGGTTTTCCACGGTGCAAACCGCCCGGGTCACCTGGCGTCGTCAGCCCTATGTGCTCGACCACATCTTTCATAACTCTGCCCTGCGCTGCGTGCGCCATGAAGTGACGCCCACCCCGGCGAGCGACCACCATGCGCTGACGGCGGATTTCGTTTGGGCCGACTAAGGCCCGCTGCATGCTCGGCAAGAATTGCGGCTGCGTTGGGCCACGCGGTGCTCGCGGCCCGGCCGTTTAATCCGCTTCTACTGTGGTGTGTTACGCGCGATTCTCGCGGCGAACACGGTCTTTTTCCTCTTCGCGTTCCTCTTCGAGGCTGACCTTGGCGCGGGCGAGTTGCACGCGCACCTGCTCGGCGGCCTCGGCGTCGCCCTCCGCCAAGGCTTTTTCGAGCTGCCCCTTCAAGAACACTTCCCGCTCGGCCCACTTTCCTTTGTAAACGTTGTCTATCTCGGCGAGCCGGGTTTTTTGCGCGCCGCTCAGCGGCTTCTCCTTTGGCTCGGACTTGGCTAGTCGTTCCATGGCGAGTTCGTAGGCGCTTTTCATGGAGGGCAGCAAAACAGGCCGGGGCGGCGGCTCAAGCGTGACGATCAGGGCGCGGGTTTAAACAGTTCGTCCGCCACGACGGAGATAACCGCGTCGACATCGGTCGAGCGTGCCACATGGCGCAGTCGGTAGGCGGAGGCAAAGGGGCGTTTTTGCCCGGGGTCGTGGAGATCCAGGCGCAGATAGGTCATGTGGTCGCCGAAGTCCCAGGTCCACCGATCCTCGTAGTGCACGACGGCCTCGGCGGTGGCGGGCAAGAGGGTGAGGGGACCGCTCTCGGCGCGCAATCCCCGGGCGCGGAGCGCGACGGCTATGCGTTCCGCCAGCCGGTGATTGTCGGCCAGATTGGCAGCCACGAACACCTCGCGCAGCGCCGCGGGATCGCGACCGGGCGAGACGTTTCGCTCCACATGCGTGCAACCGACAAGCAGCATAAGAGGCAGAAGAAAAAGGATGCGAAGGCGGATAGGACGCACAGGGAGGGAAGCAGGCGCACGCAAACGCACCGCGCAGTCGGTGGCGAGCGGGATCAGGCTTGGTCGTCGCTGGCGGACCTGGCTTGGGTGCGGCTATCTGGCCTAAGGCTAAGGGACGCAGTGCGGGCAGGAACGGTCCGGCACGTAGCGCGGATCTTTTTGCTCCGCGACGGTCAGCGGCGTCTGGCAGGCGAAGCAAAGCAC
>JAIXVY010000082.1 GCA_027482505.1 Opitutaceae bacterium
GGAGATTCACCACTCCAAGCATCACCAGGCCTACATCACTAACGCCACCAATCTCCTCAAGGACCACGCCGCCCTCTTCGCCCTGCCTGTCGAGTCCTTGATCGCCGACCTCTCCCAGGTCCCCGAGGCCATTCGCGGCGGGGTCCGCAACAACGCCGGCGGCCACGTCAACCACACCTTCTTCTGGACCATCATCGCCCCCGGCAAGGGCGGCGCCCCCAAGGGCAAGCTCGCCGCCGCCATCGACGCCGAGCTCGGCGGCTTCGACAAGTTCAAGGAAGACTTCGCCAAGGCCGGCGCCACCCGCTTCGGCTCCGGCTGGGCCTGGCTCGTCGTCACCGCGGACAAGAAACTCGCCGTCGGCTCCACCGCCAACCAGGACAGCCCGCTCATGGGCAAGGCCGTCGCCGGCATCGAGGGCAAACCCGTCCTCGGCCTCGATGTCTGGGAGCACGCCTACTACCTCAACTACCAGAATCGCCGCCCCGACTACATCGCCGCCTTCTGGAACGTCGTCGACTGGGACGCCGCCGAGGCCAACTACGTCGCCGCGCTCGCCTAAAAAAGCGTTCGCCGCGTCGCTCGCCGCGACTTTCGCGCCCCCTTGCCGCGCCCGGCTTCGCCCGGGCGCGGTTTTTTTGCGTTTTCACCGCGTGGCTCTTGGGACCAAGCTGCGCGGAAATGCGCTATTTCATCGGGAAAGACGGAAAACAGCTCGGCCCCTTTGACGCCCAGCAGGTCCGCGAACAGCTCAACGCCGGGTTGATCGGCTACGACGATCTCGTCTGGCACGAAGGCCTGGCGGCCTGGGCTCCCGTGCGCACCGAGTTTCCGCCGCTCGACATCCCTCCGGCTCCCGCGCCTGGCGGCGCCTTCGCCGCCCCCTCGCCTTATTCGCCGCCAAACCCCTTCGTCACCGCCGCGGGCGCGACAAGGGCCGACGAGCAGCTCGTCCTCGCCGGACGCGGCCGGCGGCTTGGCGCCGTGCTTCTCGATGGCTTGCTATTCTTTTTTGTGTGTCTGCCTGGGTTTGCCTGGCTGATTTCGAGTTTTGGCGGCCTCCAACACGATTCCATGGACCACGCCTCGCCCGTGGAAACGCTCACGCGGCTGGCCGCCCCGCTGCTGCTCGTGCTGGTCCCCCTTCTCGTTTTGCTGGTCTATCAGACCTGGCTGCTCTCGGCGCGAGGCCAGACCATCGGCAAGCGGCTGCTCGGCATCCGCATCGTGCGCATGAACGGCGAGAACCCCGGCTTCATGCACGCCGTGATGCTGCGCTCCTTCGTCATGCAGTTGCTGGGCGCCATCCCCTTCGTCGGCCCGATCATCAGCATCGTCGACCCGCTGCTGATTTTCCGCGCCGACCGGCGTTGCCTCCACGACCTCCTCGCCGACACGCAGGTCGTCGAGGTCTGAGCGCGACTCGAGCGCCACGCTCGGCCCTCTCCGCCCTCCCCGTTTTCCCGCCCGCGCGCCCGACCGGCCGCGCGGGCTTTTCATTTTCTTCTTTCCCGCTCCTCGCTACCTGCTCCTTGCTCCCTGCTCTTCCGCCCATGCGCTTCTTCAAATATCACGCCCTCGGCAACGACTACATCGTCATGAACCCGGCCGACTTCCCCGGCTGGTCCGCGCCCACCGTCGAGCAGATCCGCGTCATCTGCCACCGCAACTTCGGCGTCGGCTCCGATGGTATTCTCTGGGGTCCGCTCCCGACCGCCAAGGCGCAGTTCGGCCTGCGCATTTTCAATCCCGACGGCTCCGAGGCGGAAAAGTCCGGCAACGGCCTGCGCATCTTCTCGCGCTACCTCTGGGACGCGAAGCTCGCCACCGCTCCCGTCTTCACCATCGAGACGCCCGGCGGCGTGGTGGAGTCCGAGATCAAGGAAAACGGCGCCCTCATCACCGTCGAGATGGGCAGCGTGAGCTTCACGAGCACCAAGATCCCGCACGTCGGCCCCGAGCGCGAGGTCATCAACGAAAAGATCCAGGTCCTCGACCGCGAGTTCACCTACTGCTCCGCCACCATCGGCAACCCGCACTGCGTGCTGCCCCTGCCCGAGGTCTCGGCCGAGCTCGCGCACAAATACGGCCCGCATCTCGAGACCCACGCCAACTTCCCGCGCAAGACCAACGTGCAGTTCCTGCAAGTCCTCGATCGCGCCAACATCCGCATCGAGATCTGGGAGCGCGGCGCCGGCTACACCCTCGCCTCCGGCTCCAGCTCCAGCGCCGCGGCCGCGGTCGCCCACAAGCTCGGGCTCGTCGACGGCGACGTCACCGTGCACATGCCCGGCGGCAAGATCGGCATCAAGATCTCCTCCGGCTTCGCGATCCGCATGACCGGCACGGTCAACCGCGTGGCCGACGGCGTCATGCACCCGGAGCTTTTCCAGGTGAAGGTCTGAGCCGGCCCGCGCCCGGGCGCCGAAAAGAAAAGGCCGCCCCGTTCGGGGCGGCCTTTGTTGTATCCTTTTTCCGACTACGCGACTTGGGCGCGAAGAAGGGCGGGGACGATCAATACTTCACCGAGCAGCCGTAGGGCTGGGTGGTGGCGGTGGCCACGGGACGGCCGGCCTTGAGGTCGGCGAGCGCGCTCTTCGCGTAGTTTTCCGCGCCGGCGATGTCGTCGGCGTTGGTCGAGCGCTTGCTGTCGATCGCGCCGTTGTAGACGAGCGTGCCCTCGGCGTTGATCACGAAGATCTGCGGAGTGGTCTTGGCGTCGTAGGCCTTGCCCACCTTGCCGTCGGCGTCGCGCAGGTAGGCCGTGGCGGCCGCCTTGTTCTTGGCCAGCCAGGCCTTGGCCTTTTCCGCGTCGTAGTCGCCCTGCTTGCCGGACGCGGCGGAGTTGATCAGCAGCCACACCACGCCATCCGCGGTCGCGGCCTTCTGGGTGGCGGGGAGGTTGCCGCTCTTCTCATAGTGCTTCACCACGAACGGGCACTCGGGGTTGACCCACTCGAGCACGACGGTCTTGCCCTTGAAATCGGAGAGGTTGTGGGACTTTCCATCCAGGTCGGTGAGTGTGAAGGCGGGGGCCGGCTGGCCCACGGTGGCGGCGCCCAGGGCGGCGGCGGCGAACAAGCCGGCCGCGACCAGACCGGCGCGCAGGAGGGAGGGTATACGGAGCTTTGTCATGGGAGCGGTATGGGATGTGTTTGGGTGGAGGACGCCGCGGAGGCGGTTCCGGCCGCCACGGCGTCGCCACCCAATAGCAAAACCCCGGACACGCCAGCGATTCGGGTGTTTTTCCCCGGGCCGCTTCCGGCTCGCACTCGGCCCGGGGGCTCAGCAGCGTCCCCGCCGTGACCGGCTGGATAACCGACGTTATGCGCCTCGGCTGGGGTGCCTTGTATTGGAACACGCGCAAAACCTGGCACGTGGTCCGCGGTCGTCGGCACCGGTGTCCCTGCCAGGTGGAAAGCGATTCGGGGCGCGCCCGCGAGACGGGTTGCGAGGCCGTGGTGCACCTGCGCTCCCCCGCGCGGTTTCGAACCGTGTGCCCCCTGCTCGAGCGTCGCGGAGACGGGGCGTGGGTTTGCTCGGTCGACGCCGGGCGGGTCCGTCCCTTCTGGGGACGCGCGGTCTTGCTTCTGGGCGGAAGTTTTCTCGCCGTCTACCTTCTCGCCACCCTGCTCGCCTTCGGCCTCCTGCGCGGCATCGGCTACAAGGTCGCCTACGGCCAGATGCTCCGGCCTGACCGATGGAGCGAGTTTCGCGTGGTCCAGTCGAAATTTTACCTGGAACGGGCCTCCGAGGCGCGCGCCGCCGCCCGCCCGGCCGAGGCCCTGCTCGCGCTGTCCAACGCGTTCGAGCTGAATCCGGGCGACTACGCGACGGGGCTCCTCCTCGCCCAGCTCTACCAGGCGGGCCAGCCCGTTCTTTCGGACGGCGTTTTCGCCCGCCTCTACCGCGAGCATCCCGAGCGCCGCGAACAAACCGCCCAGGCGTGGTATCGCGCCCTGCTGTCGCGCGGCGATTTCGCCGCCGTGCTGCCGGTGGCCCGGAATCGTCTGCTCCAACCCGAGGGCGGACGCGTTTCCTCCGCCTGGACCCAGGCCTTTCTTTTCGCCGTTCGCCGGACCGGCGACGTCGCCGCGCTCGAGCGCCTCGCCGCCGCGCCCGAATTGCAGGAACCGGTGCGCCGTCTGCTCCGGCTTGAGCAAACCTTGCCGGCCCTCTCCGCCTCCGCGCGGGTCGAGGCCCTTTCGTCCGCGTTGGCGGGCGAGACGGACGCCTTCGCCGCGGTGCACCTGCTCCGCCGGCTGCTCGAGGAAAACCGGCTCCAGCTGGTCTGGAACAAGCTGGCCGCGACCGGCGGCCCGATCAGCGACCGGGAAAAAACCCGGCTGCGCCTAGACGTGCTGGCCAAGGCGGGCAACAACGCGGACCGCGCCCGGCTCTTTCGCCAATTGCTCACCCTGCCCACCCAGCCGGCCCTTGTGGAACTGCTGGTCGCCCATCTCGTGCTGCACCCGGACCCCGCCTTGCTGCGCGCCCTGGGAGAAAAGCTGGCCGCCGATCCCCTGCCTGCCGGGGAGGAGTCCTATCCCCTGCTGCTCGCCTGGTTCGCCGCCTGCGGAGCCGTGGGCGACGAGGCCCTGGCCACGCAGGCGGCCGAGCGTCTCGCGTCCGTCACCGCGCGCGATTCCCGCGCCGTGACCTATGCCCGTCGCGCCCTGCTCGAGTCGGGGCGCGGCTTCCGGGTTGAAACCGTCCTGCCCCTGCTCCAACCCCTTCCCCTGGAAGTCATCTACGCTCTCTACGAACGCTATCCCGCGCCTCCCTCCGGCTGAATCCTCGTCCCGGCCCGCCATGCTTCACAAGATCACCTCCATAGAGCGCCGCGCCCTGCTCGTTTTGGCCACCTTGATCGTGCTCGGAGTGACGGGGCTCTGGTGGCTGGGCTGAATTTTCCGTCTCGCCGCATCCAAGCCCCGACGTCACGCGTTTCACCATGCGATGCCCGCCGTCCAGATTCCGCCCCCTCCGCCCGCGCACCACGCGCCGGCCGGGCATCTGCGCGCCGCGTGCGTCCCGCGCGCCATGACCCCGCCGTCCGCTTACGCCGCTCCCGCCCCGGACGCCGCCGCGCTCGACGCCGCCCTGCTCGCGCGCGTCGCCCAAGGCGACCAGACCGCTTTCGCCGCCTTTTACGACCGCCTCTCCGGCCTGATGGTCGCCACCGCGCGTCGCGTCGTCGGCGACGCGGCCGAGGCCGAGGATGTCGTGCACGATGTCTTCGTCTCGATCTGGGAAAAAGCGGGAAACTTCGACCCGGCCCGCGGCAGCCCCGCCGCCTGGGCCGTCACCCTCGTGCGCAACCGCGCCATTGATCGCGTCCGCTCCCGGCAACGACGCGGGGAAATCCTGGCCGAATCCGCTCCGGGCGACCTCGGCTACCATGAACCCGGCGGCGACGACGCCCCGCTGGCCGCCGATCTCGCCGAACGCTCCAAAGTGGTCCGGTCAGCCCTCTCCGATCTGCCCGCCGAACAACGCCGCGCCCTGGAGCTGGCCTTTTTCTCCGGCCTCACCCACGAGCAGATCGCCCGCCGGCTCGCCTCCCCGCTTGGCACCGTAAAGGCCCGCATCCGCCGCGGCCTCCTCTCCCTTCGCGATCGCGTCGCCCCCCGCCTATGATCGACGAGACCACCCAAGACCTCGCCGCGCTTCACGCGCTCGATCTGCTCGAAGAGCCCGAGCGCTCCGCCTTCGTCAGCCGTCTGGAAACCGACCCCGCGCTCCGCCGCCTGGTCGATCAACTGCGCGAGGCCGCCGCCTCGCCCGCGCTGGCCGGGCCGGCGCCGACGCCTTCGGCCGCCCTGCGCGCCCGCGTGCTTGCCTCCGTGGCGGAAAAGACCGGCCGCGCGCCCGCTCTGTCCGCACCCGACTCGCGGAAACGGGACAACGTCATCCCCTTCCCCGCCTGGCTCGGCTGGGGCTCCCTCGCCGCCGCCGCGTGCTTCGCCCTCATGGCGCTTATTTTTCGCGCCGGCCAGGATCAGCTCTCCACCCGGGCCCGCGTGGCCGAGGAGGCCGCGCGGCTCGCCGACGCCGAGACCCGCGCGACCGTCAACCAACTGGAGGCCGAACGCATACTCGCCGCCGCCCAGGCCAGGCAGTGGCGCGTAGCCGACGCCGAGACCGCCCGCCTACGCGCCGAGCTCGACACCACCCGCGCCGAAGCCGCCGGCCGCATAGCCGAGCTGCAATCGCGCAACCGTCTCGCCGAACTCCGCATCGCCGCGCTCGCCGCCCAGGCCGGCCAGCCCGCCACGGCCTTGGGCGTCGCGGTCTGGGACCCCGCCACCCAGCAGGGCGTGCTCTCGGTCTCCAAACTTCCCGCCCTCGCCACCGACCGCGATTATCAACTCTGGGTCGTCGATCCGCAGTATCCCACCCCGGTCGATGGCGGCGTGTTCAGCGTCGACGCCGCCACCGGCGAGGCTCGCATCGTCTTCAAGGCCGACAAACCCGTCTCCACCGTCGCGGCTTTCGCCGTGTCGCTCGAGCGCAAGGGCGGCGTGCCCGTGGCCGAGGGCCCGATGGTCCTGGTCGGCCGCTAGGACTCGCCAGGCGCCTTCGCCAGTCTGCCGGACGCGATGGTGTCCGCCCGTGGGAACACGGAGAACGGCTTTCGCGCTCGCCCCTCGCGCCGCCGTTCCCCCTGCTTGCAGGTCTTTTTTAGCTCATCGTCATGCGCCTGGCATCCTTTCTCCGCCCCGTCTTTTTAATCGCCTTGCTGCCTCTGGCCGCGGGCGCGCTTCGCGCCGATTATCGCGGCGCCATCGTCATGGACGCCGCCACCGGCGCCGTCCTTTCCGAGGAAAACGCCGACGTGGTCTCCCCCCCGGCCAGCGTGACCAAGCTCATGACCTTCCTGGTCGTGCACGACGCCCTCGCCGCCGGCAAAATCCAGCTGACCACGCCCGTCCCCGTCGCGGTCGAGGACGCCAAGACCGGCGGCACCCAGGTCTGGCTCGACCCGCGCGAAACGTTCGCCGTCGAGGACCTGCTCTACGCGCTCATGATCCAGTCGGCCAACGACGCCGCCAGCGCCCTCGCCCGCACCGCCGCCGGATCGCGCGAAGCCTTCGTCGCCCAGATGAACGCCCGCGCCCGCGCGCTCGGCCTGACCCACACCACGTTCCGCTCCCCGCACGGGCTGCCTCCCGCCAGCCGCAAAATCGACGAGGGAGACCTCACCTCGCCGCGCGATCTCGCCCTGCTCTCCCGCGAGCTGCTGCTCCACACCGACGTGCTGAAGTATTCCTCCGTGCGCACCCGCGAGTTCGGCGCCGGCGTGCGCGCCAAGCCTGTGGTCATGAACAACCACAACCACCTGCTCGCCTCCGTGGTCGGCTGCGACGGCCTGAAAACCGGCTTCACCAAC
>JAIXVY010000397.1 GCA_027482505.1 Opitutaceae bacterium
CCGAGTGTCTGGCCGGCGAGTTGCTCGTGGAGGCGCTTCATCGCCTCCTTCGTGTTGCCCTCGGCGTCTTTGGCCGGGGTGCGTCGGTTGCTTTGGAAGCCACGACGCTTGGCCAGATGCATCAGGGCGCGGCCGAGGTGGAAGGGGTGCAGGGGTTTTTGCGGCGCGACGGCGCGAAGTTCGTAGGGATCAAGGGTGGCGAGTTTGCGAGCGGTCTCGGCGTCTTGGGGAAGGAGACCGAGGCGGCAGAGGTTGATGAGGAGTTGGTCGCGGCGACGAATGGCACGGTCTCGACGTGTCCGTTGCCCGCGAACAGAGGTGCGGTCGGCGGCGAGGGTTTGACCGCTCTTAGGGTCGCGGCCGTCGGAAAAAATCCGAGTCCCCATGCGGCGGATGCCGACCGGTTTTCCTTCGGCGTCGAGATTGACCATCGTCCATCCGATGGAATTGGTGCCGAGGTCCAGTCCTAGCCTATAGACAAGCTGCATATTGTTGTCGTAATTAAAAAATGTTGTCAGGCGATGCGGAAATGCCTTTCTAGGAGCTGTTACTAGCGTTTTGAAGTGTTCGATACTTCGGAATCTGTGGTCTAGCCGGTAACAAGCGCGCAAGCGCACCAGATTAGGCGGTGGGCTACGGCCCGCCGCCTTTTTTGCTATAGCGGTGCTAGCCTGAGAGGTTCGGTCCGAGTTTTTTGGCAACGGTTGTCTTTATGAAAAACGACTAGGCCCCGCGAACTCCACGCTTTGATTCGGCGGTTAAACCTAGCCCCTAGCTCACCTCAGCGGCCCAGCTATCCACAGGCTGAGGGGCACAAGGCTCTTTGCGCGGGGCTCGTGATAGTTGCGACAGCGGGTGACGTTATCTCCGCGCGGTAGGAGGCCAAGAGGCGCGGGGTGGATCGGGGTCGCCCAAAGGTCAAAATCAGCCGCCGCGGGGCGCGGGCCGGGAGGCGGAGTGGGCAAAACTTAAGTCGCGTGGCATTCAGCCTAGCCACGAAAGGCGGCGGATAAGGGCTGAAAGGATCGGGATAATGGTCACGAGGCGCGGGATAATTGCCGCAAGGTGCCGGATAGCGGCCAAAAGACGGTAGATGCAGGCCATGAGGTGCTTCAGGGTTTTTTCCTCACCGAAATCCGAAGCTTGGCAAGGTGGTTGCTAGAGGCGTGGTAAGCGTATCCACGTAGTAAAAGGCTCCGGGTGGAGCGGCTGGCTGCGGGGACGAACGCCCACACATCGACATCTCATCCACCATGGCAGACACCACCACTCCGGCCGCCCCTGGCGGCTCTGTTATCACCCCCAAAGCGCCCAAGGGGCGCCGCAGCGACTACGACCAGACCCTGGCGAACGACATCACGGCGACGGCCGAGTTGATCCAGGCCGCCTTGAGCGACGCGGCGGTCCTGGCGGCGCTGAGTTATAGCGAGGAGGAACTGCGCGAGGGCCTCGCCTTGCAGGAGGCGGCGCAAAAGGCCTTCGACGCGCGGCAAAACGCGCAGGGCGCGGCCAGCGCCAAACGCCTCGCCCGCGATACCCTGCTCAAAAAGGTGATGGATGAATTCACCGCCTTTCGCACCACGGTGCAAAACAGCTTCCTGCCCGCGGCCCGCACGCCGCTCGGCGCGGGCGGAGTGGTGCCGACCGATCTGCAAAAGCGCATCACCCTGATGCGCGGCGCCTACACCACGGCGCAGACGGCCGACTTCGCTCCCACGTTGGCCAAGCGCAAGCTCTCGGCGGCCGTCCTCACGGCGCGGCTGGCCGAGGTGGACGAGCTGGAGAAGCTGAGCCGCGAGTTTCGCGCGGCGGACAAGAGCGCGACGGCCGCCACCCAGGCGCGCGACGAGGCGGGCGAGGCGATGCGCAAGTGGACGGGCAAGCTGCGCAAGCAGGCCAAGAGCGATCTGCGCGGCCAGCCCGAACTCCGCGCCAAGCTGGGGCTTTAGGGCGTTTTGAAGCGAGTCTTGGCCGCAAAAGAACGCAGAGAACGCAAAGAAGCGCGGATAGTGGAGCGGGCTTTCGTGGTCTTTGCGTTCCTTCGCGGCTAAAATCCGATCCGATAGGATCGGTTACGGCGGGCTCAGCGGGTGAGCTTGCGGTATTTGATGCGGTGGGGGCGGTCGGGGGAGCACGGTGGGCCCGGGCGCTCAATCAAGCCCGGGCGCGAATTTCCCGCCAGAGTGAGACCAGACCCAGACGTTCCAGCCACGGGGCGAGGGCGCTCTCGTCGACTCCCGTGGTGTCGAGGATCGCGCGGATGTCGGCGGGGTGTTTGCTGGAGCCGCCTTCGCGATAGAACTCAAGTTTGCGAAGCACTACATATTCGGGCGGGGCGACTTCGACCTCGATGTCTTCGCACCAGCTCAAGCGGCGGCGCAGGGGCAGCGCCCAAAGATGCAGCGGGTCCGAGCCCACGAGGTAGACGTCGGCCTTGTAGCCGCTCTCGTGATGGATGATGTTGAAGTGTCCTCGATGGGTCCGGGCCTGCTCGGCGCGGATGACGGATTCCGGGGGAACGTAGAAATCGGTTTCGGGAAAGGCGCGAAGAAGCGAGGGGCGGGTGGCGTCGTCCAGCGCGAGCACGAGATCCAGACCGTTTGTCACGCGCGGCTGTCCGTAGAGGATCGCCGCGGTGGCGCCAGTGATCATGTAGGGCGCGCCGGTCGCGGCGAGGCGGACGGCGAAAAGACTCAGCTCATCCGGTTCTTGCATGGAGAATGCGGTCGGCGACGGCGCGGCGGACATCGGTCTCGCTCCACTCCGGGTGGCGCTGACGAAAGCCGAGGGCGAGGAGGCGGCGCATGGCGACATTCATGCGCAGGGCCTGCGCGATGCGTTGCCGGGGCGTCATGGCGCGGTAGATCGAGGCCTGCAGCGCCAACGCGGCGCTTTCGTGGTCGGCGATCTCGGCGTCGGGCGGCATGGCGGCCGGGGTGGCGACGGGAAATTTATTGGCAAGCCGTCGCGCTCAGCGGGTGAGCTTGCGGTATTTGATGCGGTGGGGGCGGTCGGCGTCCTTGCCCTTGCGCTTCTTGAAGTCCTCCAGGTATTCGCTGTAGTTGCCGTTGTAATACACGACCTGGCTGTCGCCCTCGAAGGCGAGGATGTGCGTCGCCACGCGGTCGAGGAACCAGCGGTCGTGGCTCACCACCACGGCGCAACCGGCAAAACCTTCCAAGCCCTCCTCAAGGGCGCGGATGGAGTTCACGTCGAGGTCGTTGGTCGGCTCGTCGAGGAGGAGGAGGTTGGCGCCGCTCTTGAGGATGCGGGCGAGGTGCACGCGGTTGCGTTCGCCGCCGGAGAGGATGCCGACCTTCTTCTGCTGGTCGGCGCCGGTGAAGCCGAACTGGGCGCAGTAGGCGCGGGCGTTCACCTCGCGGCCGGGCATGCGGATGATCTCCTCGCCGCCGCTGATGGCGTCGTAGATGGTCTGGGCGTCGGGCAGGGAATCGCGGGACTGGTCCACGTGCGAGATCAGCACGGTCTCGCCCACGCGGAGGGCGCCGGCGTCGGGTTTCTCCGCGCCGGTGATGAGGCGGAAAAGGGTGGTCTTGCCGGCGCCGTTGGGGCCTATGACGCCGACGATGCCGCCGGGGGGGAGGGCGAAGGAGAGGTTCTCGAAGAGGACCTTGTCGCCGTAGGCCTTGGTGACGCCCTGGAGTTCGACCACGAGCTGGCCGAGGCGGGGGCCCTTCGGGAGGATGAGCTCGAACTCGCGCTCCTGCTCGGCGGTGGTGGAGGAGCTGACCATCTTCTCGTAGGCGGAGATGCGGGCCTGGGACTTGGCGTGACGGGCCTTGGCGCCCTGGCGGATCCACTCGAGTTCGCGGGCCATGGCCTTCTGGCGTTTGTCCTCGGAGCGTTGCTCGACGGCGAGGCGGGCGGATTTTTGCTCCAGCCAGCCGGAGTAGTTGCCCTTCCAGGGGATGCCGTGGCCGTGGGCGAGCTCAAGGATCCACTGGGCGACGTTGTCGAGGAAGTAGCGGTCGTGGGTGACGGCGATGACGGTGCCCTCGTAGCGCGCGAGGTGTTGTTCCAGCCAGTGGACGGACTCGGCGTCGAGATGGTTGGTGGGCTCGTCGAGGAGGAGGATTTGCGGCTTTTGGAGGAGGAGGCGGGCGAGGGCGACGCGGCGGCGCTCGCCGCCGGAGAGCTGGTCGACGATGGCGTCGCCGGGCGGGCAGCGGAGGGCGTCCATCGCCATCTCGACTTGGGGGGCGACGTCCCAGGCGCCGAGGCGCTCGATGTCTTCCTGGAGCTTGGCCTGTTTTTCGGTGATGGCGTC
This sequence comes from Opitutaceae bacterium, assembly GCA_027482505.1. Classification (GTDB taxonomy): domain Bacteria; phylum Verrucomicrobiota; class Verrucomicrobiia; order Opitutales; family Opitutaceae; genus IMCC26134_A. The sequence goes on from JAIXVY010000397.1 coordinate 4,289, forward strand.
GCGGGCCTCGTCGGTGTCGGCGGCGGCGAGCTCGTCCCACGAGGCATCGTAGGCGGCGGTGAGATCGGTGAGGTGTTTCACGCCTTCCTCGACGGAGGCGCGGACGGTGGAGCCGGGGGGGAGTTGCGGTTCCTGTTCGAGTAGGCCGACGGCGTAGCCGGGCTCGAAGTGGAGCTGGCCGTCGATCTCCTTGTCGCGGCCGGCGAGGATGCGGAGGAGGGAAGATTTGCCGGAACCGTTGAGGCCGAGGACGCCGATCTTGGCGCCGTAGTAGAAGGAGAGGGAGATATCGCGGAGGATCTCCTTGCGCTCGATCTTCTTCGAGACGCGCATCATGGAGAAAATTATCTTCGGTTCTTCGGGCTTGGCCATGGCGGGGGAGCGTGGAGCGGGGAGCTAGGAGCGGGGAGCGGGGAGCTGGGAGCGAGGAGCTAGGGAGTGAGTGGGCGGGGGCGGGAAAGGCGAGTCGGAGATGCGGCACGTGCCGCGCCAGCCCTTCGGGTGGAGAGTAAAGCGGGCTGGCCCGGCGTTGCCCGAGGCGGCATGGGCATCTGGTCCGCCTTCGCCTCGGCCGCCTTGGTCGAGCCCGCTCTCCTCTCCACGCCGCTCCGGTTGATTTTTGAAGACAACTCCTACGGCCAGGCGAGTGCGAGCGCAGGCCCGCGTCCGGCAGACGTGTCACCCAATAGGTGACACGGGTTCGCAGGCGCTTGGTGGTCGGTCGGCAGGCGGGTTCAGCGTTAGGTGTAACCTAATGGGTTACACTGGCTCGTGGGGAATGGGTGGCGGGGGGCGGATGTGTAACCCAATAGGTTACACAGGATCGGTGCGCGGAGGTGGCGAGGGGCGGCTTTGCCGGATGTGTCGTTTGGGGACAGGCAGGCGCTTCAGGTGGAGAGGCGGCAGGAGTGAGCGGCGAAGCCGGCGCCGAAGCCGACCAGCCACCAGGGCGCGGAGGCGGTGGGCGGGGCGTTCTCACGAAGGGCAAGGTCGAGGGCGAAGAGCACGGAGGGGCTGCTCAGGTTGCCGTGGTCGCGGAGCACGCGGCGGCTGAGGTCGAGGGAAAAGCCCGGCAACGCGGCCTCCAGCGCGTCGAGCACGTCGCGGCCTCCGGTATGGCTGATGATTCGGGCGGGACGGGCGAGGCTGGCGGGCTCGGCTGCGAACAGACGGGCGACGGCGTCGGCGGCGAGGGCGGGGACCGCGGGCGTGAGCCGGTTGCGCAGTTTGCCTAGGCGTTGCTCGAAGCGGATGTGGTCGCGCGCGGCGGGCAGGTGAAGGGTGTTGAA
>JAIXVY010000029.1 GCA_027482505.1 Opitutaceae bacterium
GTTCGGGGTATTGAACGTAGCCGTCTTGCCGGATGGAATTTCGATGGAATTGGCCACGCTAAGCGTGTTTCCAGCCGACGTGGCCGCGTTGAGCACACCGCCTTCCAAGGTGATGGTGCCGGCGCCCAGAGTGTCTTGGACGTTAACCGAGCCGGTCAGGTTGATACGCAGCGTTCCATTGCGCAGGGTAACTCCGCCGGATTTGGTGGCGGTGCTTCCCGTGCTGGAGATGGAAAGCACACCCGCCCCGTCCTTGACCAAGTTGCCCGTGCCAGAAACAGCTCCGGAGATGCTGAGCGTGGTGTTGGCGGCCACGTTGAGCGTGCCGTTGCCACTGCTAACCACGAGCGGACGGCTTACCGTGCTGTTGTCGCTGGCCGTGCCGGAAAGAGTCACATTCGCGCTGGTGGCCAAAGAGCCGCCATCCAGAACCAATGCCCCTCCAAGCGCGCCAAGCCGATCATTGGCGTCGACCTGCAAGAAGCCGCCTTTGACGATGGTGTTGCCGGAATAATTGTTGGAGAAAGCCAAGGAAAGAACACCGGCCCCGGCCTTGGTCAGAGCGCCCGCGCCGCCGTTGCCGATGGCATTCAGGAAAACGACATCGTTGCCGTTGGTATCGATAGTAGCGCCATCTTGCCCGATGGTGAAAACCTTGGTGGAGATATCAGCCGTGTTGCCCGCGCCGTAACGGAGGGTGGCACCGCTGACCGTGAGAGAGCCCGAACCCAAACTGCTGGCGTTGGCAAAACCAAGCGTGCCTCCCATGGCAATCACGGAGCCGGTGAAGGAGTTGTTGCCGTTGAGGTTTAGGGTGCCGGGTCCGGTCTTGGTGACGCCTCCCGCGCCGGAGACAACGCCGGAGATGGTCAGACTTGAATTGGCGTCGATGCCCGCGGCCAAGGTCGAGGAAAGCACGACAGGAGCGGAGATCACGTGGTCGCCTTGAGTCACGTTCACCGCGGCGTTTTTCACACCCTTATCCAAGATCAATGAACCGCCTGTTCCTTGGGCAATCGTATAGCCGTTTGGACTCGGGCTGGTGAATACCAAGCCATTGACCGTGCGCGATCCGTCCAGGGTGACGGTGGCGGGAGCAGCGAGCGCGGTGGTAAACTGGGCGGTATAGCCCGAGGTCGGGACGCCGTTGCCCCAGCTTGAGCCGGCGGACCAACTGCCCGAGCCGATGGAAGTCCACTGACTAAGAATCGCGTCCAGTTCGATCAGCAGCGTTAAAAAGCTGCCGGTGGCCCCAAAGGTATAAGAATAACCAGCCTGCGGGTTAGACACGCTGAGGGCGGAAGGCCCCGTGCCTTGGACAGCACCCGAGTATTGGAATAGATTGTAGGTGCCCGGAGTTTTCCAAGCCAAGCCGGTGCCGACGTCGATCAACTGCAGCGCGCCGCCGTTGATGGTAAGTCCGTTGCTAGCGGTGGTGACCACGCGATCATTCGAGGAAGTTGACGCGAAATCGAGATCAAGAAGGGAGCCGGACGCGAGACTCAGGCGCCCGACGGTCAAGGAACCCACGCCCGCGACACCAGGCTGAACTCGACCGCTGGCCGGAATCGATACTGAGCCGGAAATGGTTCCGGTGCCGCTAAGGACCGTGCCCGAAGCCATCGTGACATTGCCTGAACCGGTCGCGGAACCAGTGCTATTAATCACGCGGAGGCCGCCGGCGTTGATCGCGGTGTTGCCCGTGTATGCATTCGCACCGCCGAGAGTAAGAGTGCCGGATCCGGCCTTGGTCACCGATATGGTGCCGTTGCCCCCTATGGTGGACGCCAAGGTGACGTCGTTGGCGGCCGTGTCGATGTTGACCGTTCCGTTGCCCGTAAAGGCAAGATTGCGAGTGGTAAGATCGGTGGTGACGTTCGCGCTGAATTGCACTCCGGTGCCGCCGGCCAAGGTCACTTGGCTGGCCGTGCCCAACGAGCTGGCATTACCCAGAATCAGCGTGCCCGCATTCACGGCAACGGGACCCGTGAATGTATTCGCGCCATTCAGCGCAAACGAGCCATTGCCCAGTATATTAAACGTAAGAGAGCCGGCACCCGTGATGACGCCGGAATGAGTCAAGGCTCCGCTACGGTTGAACACCAAGGAGCCATTATTGAAGACCGGGTTATTATTGATAGTGCCGACCGCGCCACCTTCGCCGATCTGCAAGGTGCCTTCCGTGATATCAACCGGATTATTCGAGCCCGGGAAGGTAGGATTGCTGAGAATGACGCGTCCGGGTCCGCTCTTGGTAAAGCGCGTCAAAGCAGTTGTGCTGGTGTTGGCCGTGGTTATATCACCACGCCAGATAAGGTCGCCCGCGGTGTTAAATTGATGGATATTAAAACGCCCGCTGCTGTTATTATAGCGGAATTCGTTACCATTGCTGGCTAAGTTCGAGAAGATTACGTTTCGCGCGCCAACATTTGGAGTGACAAGAATCGAGAACGGGGAACCCGGCTGAATACGAGAATTGTTGCCGGCAAAACCAACCACCCAATCCGTCCCGGCCGTGGCATGAGGCTGGTTGAACCTAATGCCCGAATTTCCCGGGAACGTGTTTGCGTTCGTGAGGGTGAACGCGGTTGACGCCGCCAGCGCGTTGGAATTAGTCACGTCGACATAGCCGTTGGAAGGCCATGTGGTCAACGTGGCGGCCAGAGTAGAATTCCCGCCGTCGGACGGATTGGCCACGCCCAAGGCGTCGGCAGGGATCAGCTTTCGATTGCCATCTTGTATGGTCGCAAAATTAACCGACGAATCGGTTCTGACCACGGCGTTGTGCATGATTGCGGCAAGCGTGCCAAAACCTTCGGCAAAAAAAGAACCGGTGTTGGTTCCGGAGGCATCTACGGTCACCGATCCGCCATTGATGTTCAGGCCACCCCACAAGGTGGAAGACACGCCAGAACCCGCCCTGAATGTGGCCCCTACGCCAGGCCCCACCGCCAAGGTTGGGCTATCAATATCGACATTGGTTCCAGTTGTGGCGTTTGCGAAATTCAATCCACCTGAACCAAGATTGATCGTCTGTGCCACCAATCCTGATATAGTCACAGTCCCCGGGTTTGCTTCGACGCGAATTCCTTGGAATGTGACGTTGCCTCCCACAGGAACACTTACACCACCAGTGGCAGAAGTTGCGTTAAAAACCGCGATGTCATTGGCGGTGGGCAATACCCCCCCCTGCCAGCTAGATGCATCATTCAAGGCGGTGGTATTATTGGCCTTGATTATGTCAGCCGCGTGCAATGAGCCCAACCCTAGCGGAGCAGCTAGGATCGCGGCGTAAAAGCGACTCATTCTACGTTGGCAAATGGATTTACGAAACAGCTTCATGGATATTAAGGGTAAGGGGTAAATTAAGGGACCGTTACTGATTTCAGCCGTCAGTTATTCAGCGCCAACCACCTGCGGAAATTGAAGTTGGTGCCATCGCCTCGATCATTCCAGCCATTGGAGCCATTGCCGGCATACTGGGTCTGGCTGACGTGGCCATCCGCCCATAATGTATTAAGCTTCTGCGAATGCCGCAGGAACCCTTGGGCGTTGGCGCGCGCATTGGCATTGGTCAGCTGAAGATTTTCGTAATCAGCTCCATTCACGGGCTGCCCGTTCACGTCATAGGCGCGCTCCACCATAAGAACGTATTTTGACGGAGTTCGTATCTTGGTCATATCCACCGTGTTTGCGGTAAGCGGCGCGGTCCCGATATCCAGAGAAGGCCGCGTCATCAGGTAATCGGTGTTGGCCAAAGAACTTCCTCCGGTGGAAGTCTCAGACGGGCAGTCACTGACTATCGAGAGGTCGCCACGCTTAAGACCGAAGTAGCGGCCGTAGACCGTCTCGTTTGCCAGGGTGGTGACTTGGAACCAGTAAGGCGTCCACGAGCCGCCGCCTTCCCTGATAACATTCTCTCGCAAGGCGTATCTATTTTTATTCTCGGACGCATAGAGCATGATTGCACGCCCCCAGTCGCGAAGATTGGAATTACAACGGACTGACCGGGCCTTCTCACGCACCGAGCTGACGGTCGGGATAAGAATCGCGGCCAGGATGCCGATGATGGCGATCACGGTCAGCAACTCAATGAGGGTGAAACCCGCGGAGGTCGGGCGCAGTCGGGGGTTGGACGATTTCATGACTTTGAAGGGGATGGACGCTGGTGAAGGGCTCGAAGGGCTTTCCGGCTGAAAAAGCGGAACGGACTCAGCGCGGAAGGGCTCCCCGAAGGGAACATGGGGCAGACGTGGGGAACGCCCTTCTTTTTGCCTTAATGCTACACAAGCGTAAGCCGGGATTAATCTTACAGTCAGCAGCGCGATAAAATATACCGCATCCTCCTTCCCTGCATTTACTTATGACGATGCAAGTAGAAACCCTACTCAGCACCATTAACCAGCCGAGAAAGGTCGCGCCACCGCATACCCAAGGCCTGTTCCGAACAATCCCCCAATCGCGTAATGGTTTAATGGATACGGCCTGCGGAACCTCAAACAGCTGTCGCCCCCGGTCCGATTCGCCCCCAAAAATCCCCTTCCCGCGCCAACTTAAAAAGTTCGAAGCAGAAAGCCTGCGACGCTTTTTGTCCGAGGCCGCTCTCCGCGTAAAATGGGGCGGTCAACGGGATTCGAACCCGCGACCCCAAGAATCACAATCTTGTGCTCTAACCAACTGAGCTATGACCGCCGTGGGAGGTGGGAAAAGTCACGAGCGCGTCGCGCGTGTCAACCCTTCTTCTGCGACGTCCGTGCATGATTGCTTGCCGCGTCCGCGCTCGTTCAGGTTCGCGCCATGTTCGAATTGAAGAAAATAATCGGCTTCCTGCTCATGCCTCTGCCCTTGGGCTTGGGTTTGGTCACCGTCGGACTCGCCTTGGGCGCGCTTCGACGCCGACCGCTTGGAGCGCTGGCCCTGCTGCTCGGCTGGACGACGCTGATGATCGCCTCAAACCGAGGTGTTTCCGCCAGGCTGACCTCTTCGCTTGAGAACACCTACGATCCCGCGCCGGTCGCAGGCGCGGCCGCAGACGCTTGGCCCAAGGATCTTCGCGAGGCGGGTTTCGTCGCCGTGCTGGGGGGAGGACATGGGGATGCCGAGCGGCTTTCGGCCGGTCAACGTCTCAGCACGTCCGCCCGGGCACGGCTGACGGAGGGAGTGAGACTCGCGCTCGCGCTGCCGAAAACGTGGCTGGTGGTGTCGGGACCGCGCAATGCCACGGACAACGACGAAACTCCGGCGCCGCCGACGCATGCGCGCGTGCTGGCGGACGCGGCGGTGGAGCTGGGATTCCCCCGCGACCGCATCGTCGAAATCGACTCCGCCCGTGATACCGCGGAAGAGACGATTGCGCTGCGCCGTCTGGCGGGAGACGACACCGTGGCCTTGGTCACCTCGGCGTGGCACTTGCCACGTGCGATGCGATTGGCGCGAGACGCCGGTTTGCGCGCCTTCCCCTGCCCCGCCGACTATCTTGGCGGACGCGATGCGAAGCTCTCTCCGTTTTCCTGGGTCGCGTGGGACGCCGAATCCCTGGCCAACAGCACGCGAGCCTGGCACGAATACCTGGGCCGGGCTTGGGCTTCGCTCACGGCGTCCCGCAACGGCTGACGCTCAGGCCGCGTCCTTGGTCTCTGACGCGGAATCGTCCTCGGGCTCCGGAGCCTTGCCGGCGGCGCGCCGCCGAAGCTGCGGCCTGCGCTTGCCGGCCACCACCGACGCATCGATCACCACCTCGGCGACATCTTCGCGCGCGGGCAGCTCGAACATGACGTCCAGCATCAGTTGCTCGAGGATGGAGCGCAGGGCCCGGGCACCGGTCTTGAGCGTGATCGCCTTTTGCGCGATCGCCCGCACGGCGTCGGAGGTGAAGCGAAGGCCGACTCCATCCATCGCGAAGAGCTTGGAATACTGCTTCACCAGCGAGTTCTTCGTCTCCTGGAGCACCTTTTCCAGATCCGCGATTTTCAGCGGGGCCAGCACCGAGACGACGGGGAGACGGCCGATGAATTCGGGGATCATTCCGAAGCGCACCAGGTCCTCGGGAGCGAGAGCACGCATGAGCGCCTCGGCCGCGTCGTCGTCGCCAGCCTCCGCGGTCGCCTGTGCCTGCGCGGGTCTCGCGCCGAAGCCGATGCCCCGCGCGCCAAGACGACGCTGCACGATCTGATCGAGCCCGACAAAGGCGCCGCCGCAGATGAAGAGAATGTTCTGCGTGTTCACCTGCACCAGTTCCTGGTTCGGGTGCTTGCGCCCGCCTTGCGGCGGCACGTTGCAAACCGTGCCCTCCAGGATCTTCAGCAAAGCCTGCTGCACGCCTTCGCCGGAGACATCGCGCGTGATGGAGACGTTCTCCGTCTTGCGCCCGATCTTGTCGATCTCGTCGATATAGACGATGCCGCACTCGGCGCGCTTCACGTCGTAATTCGCGCTCTGGAGCAGCCGGAGCACGACGTTTTCGACGTCCTCGCCGACGTAGCCGGCCTCCGTCAAGGTGGTGGCGTCGGCGATGGCGAAAGGCACGTCGAGCACGCGCGCAAGAGTGCGGGCGAGCAGGGTCTTGCCCGAACCGGTCGGGCCGCAGAGCAGCACGTTGCTCTTCTCGACCTCCACGTCGTTGAACTCGGGCGAAAGGGTGTTGGCCGCGCGATCGGGCGAGCCCGCGGCGAAGGTGAGGCGTTTGTAGTGATTATAGACCGCGACGGAGAGAACCTTCTTGGCGTGGTCCTGGCCGATCACGTGTTCGTCAAGCGCGCGCTTGATCTCGGACGGCTTGGCGAGACGAAAAACCGGACGCTGATCGACGACCGGCGTGGCGGCCTCCCGGTCGATGATCGTCTTGCACACATTCACGCAGGCGTCGCAGATGTAGACGCTGGGCCCGGCGATGATCTTGCGGACCTCGGATTGGGATTTTCCGCAGAACGAACAAAGATTGACGCGGGTTGCCTTGGCCATGCGGGTGGGTGGATCGGTAAGCTTGCGGAACCTCGAAACGAGTCGAGCCGCAACCGTCGGAGCACGCACGGACCCTTGGCAAACAGCGGCGACGAAAAATCCCGGCTCAACTACCTGGCCGGCGTTAGTCGCGTGTGCGCCTTATGCCTTGGCGGCAGCCGCTAGCTGCACGCCCGGCTTAGCCTCAGCTTTGCGCCAATTGCTGGCCCGCGAACGACGCCCAATGGTAGCGGCGCAAAATATCAGAAAATCTCCACAACACCGGGTAAGCAAAGCCGCTTCATAATCAGGCACACTGACCGTTCGACTTCCCATTCACCGCCGCCCCCTTGGCTGCTAACCGGAAAGAATGGCTATTTTTTGAGATTGAGTCTTATATTCATTTTAGGAGCATTCCCGAATTGCCGTGATTTTTTGTTTTATACTATTTTCCCCTAGAGGTTTACGGACGTGCAAGAAGCCAGCTAGAAAATTCATGCGGCGCGGAAAAGTGACCGGTTAAGGTATGTCTTCTTCCGGTTTCAGAATTCTCTCCGGTGAAAACACGTCTCCGCAGCGCTTGGTCGACCTTTGTTTGCCTCCCGCTTGGTTGTCTCTAAGCTATCCTGACGCTACGGCGTGGTCGACTCCGACGACGTCGCCACACCTGCTCTTGATGGCACCGCGTCACCCGGTGAATTGCTCTCATTCCGGGCAAACATTCACCCTTGAGCCGGGCGGCTTCGTTTGGCTGGCGTCTGCCGGCGAACTGCGTTTGCGGCCATGCGCTCCGAGGGGAACCGAGTTGCTGGCCTGGCATTTCACCGCGGCGGCGCTGCCCCCTTCGATGCGCGAGCTTTTGCCGCCATGCGAAATCGAACCCGCCTTCGGCCCCGCCACACTAACCCCGCCGATGGAAACCATCGTGTTTGCGCTGCGCAGCTGCCCGGTCGCATCCACCCTTCGCGCGCTGTGGAGCACCGGGAAGCTGATCGAATTGCTCACCTTGATTCTGCCCGCGCCGGCGCCGGACGAAGGCGCGGAGCCTCCGCGCCCCGCGCATGCGCTGCATCCCTCGGTTCGGCTCGCGCTGGATTTCATGGCCGCTCGCCTGGCCGAGCCGATCGGACTTCCCGAGATGGCCGCGGCGGCGCACACGAGCCCGTCGCATCTCAGCCGACTGTTCACCGCGGAGCTCGGCCATGGCCCCACCCGGCATCTGCGCCGGCTGCGCCTGGAGCGCGCGGCCGCCCTGCTTGCCGCTGGCCACGCCAACGTCACCGAGGCCGCGCTGGCCGCGGGCTACGCCTCGCTCGGACAGTTTTCCCGCACCTTCGCCGAGCACCACGGCCGGCCGCCCAGCGCATTCTTGCCGCGCAGAGGCGTCTGACGGCCCGGCCCGGCCCGCGCGCCAGTCTCACGCCACCCGGCGCAAGGCTCCGCAAACAAGACGCAAGGTCCGGTAAGCATTGCGCGAATACATTTCGCTAAAGTGGCGGCGTGAAAAACGTCCGCGCCAACTCCCCGCTTCGTCCCGCGCCCGCCGCCCCGACGGACAAGCGGCCTTTCGACGGAGGCTTCACGCTGATCGAGCTGCTGACCGTGGTCGCCATAGTCGGCGTGCTCGCCGCCATCGTGATTCCGGCGACCGGCGGCTTGCGACGACAGGCCGCGAAAGGCAAGGAGGCGCACGCCGCCCGCCACCTGCTGGTAGCCTACCATCTCGCGGCAGAGGAAAACCGCGGGACGCTGCCGCCCCTGCAAGAAATCGCCTCCGGGACGGTCAACGAGCGCGGCCAGGCCGTGGCGGGTATCGCCGCCTATCGCTGGCCGCACCGGCTGCGCCCCTACCTGGGTGATCGCTTCCGCGATACGCTCTACGTCAACGAGCAGGCGGAATTTTACGACGAGCGGGCCGGCGACGACTACGTCCTCAGCATCGCCACCACCTTCGGCATGAACGGCGTCTTCGTCGGCGGCGATTTTTCATCCCTGGTTAAAGACAGACCCCTGCGGCGCGTCACCGACGCGGCCGCGCCCGCTCGCCTTCTCGTCTTCGCCTCGGCCCGCTACCGCGCGCTCGATTCCAAGGCGGGCTACTGGCGCGTGTCCGCCCCTTGCTTCGGCTGGCCCGAGGAGGATCCGCCTCTCGCCTCGGCCGACCCGGCGCGCGACGCGGACCACGGCCACGTCGCCCCGCGATGGGCCGGAAAAGCCGTGACCGGTTTTCTCGACGGCCATGTCGAGCTCCGCTCCGTCGCCGATCTGCGCGACATGCGCCTGTGGTCCGATGTCGCCCGGCGCTTCGACAACCCCGCTTACCAGCCGGCGCGCTGAACCCGCCGCCACCCTTTTCCCATGTCACCACGCATCCTTCGATTCCTCGTCCTTGAGCTGGCGCTCGTCGCCGCCCTGCCCTGCTCGACTTTATCCGCTTCGACAGTCACCCAGACCGACCGCTGGAGCACCGCCGGCGGCGCGTGGGACGACACCTATCAGTCCCAATGGACGACCAACAACACGCTGCGTCCCGACGCCGACGCCGACTTCGGAGCGACCTTGCGCGCCTCCGTCCGCCCCGCGCCCAGCGGACTCGCCCCCACGGGAGGATTGTATGACACTTTCTACTACACGTTCTTCACCACGCCCGCGTTCTCGCTCTCGGCCGGCAATGTTTTGGACGGCCTGGAGACCATCACCTTCGAGTTTTCCTACGGCGCCGGACTCACTTCCGTCGAGTCGATCGGACTCGCCCTGAACTACAACGCGGCGAACAACAACCTCGCGCCATCCTCCTTTTCCACCGGCTCCAGCCAGACGATCTCGACGGTCTTTGGAAATCAGACATTCACCCGCTACAGCTTCACGTGGATAGTCGGCGGCTTCGGCGAAACCGACGCCTTCACCCTAAACTGGGCGCTTGGTTCGCACAACGCCTTCAACGGCGTGGCCCTCGTGCAAACCGCGGCAAGCTCGGCCGTCCCCGAACCCGCGTCTTTCGCCGTCTTGGCAGGCCTGGGCGCGCTCACCCTCGGCGCTTCGCGCCGACGCCGCGCACGCTGAATGCCTCGGCTCCATCAACCGTTTCGACCTTTCCCTATGCATCGTTCGCTACATCTGCTCGCCCTTGCCATCGCCCCCTGCGGCGCCGCCCGCGCCACCCAGGAATTCGCCGCGTTCACGCTCGCCGGCGATTCCACCTCGGAGGGCTGGTATGATCTCAACAACGGCGCCTACGCCGGCTACGGCGGATACGCCACGCATACCAACGCCTGGCCCGCCGCCATCGCCTCCAATCTGGGAGAGGGCGACGCGGGGCTGAACAAGCGGGCCGGCACGTCCGGATATCTCGCCAGCGCGGCCACCAACGGAATTTACACGCCGGCCACGCCGCTCGGCGCCTTCACCGTCTCCGACGCCACGCCGCTCGCCGGTCTCGCGACCATCGTGTTCCAGCTCGATTTCGAAATGGGCTCCGGCGTGTTCGCCGCGCCCGTGCTCAGCTACAACGGCGGCTCGCAAAACCTGGCCGCGGCCTTTTCGCGGACCGTGTATTCCGAGGCCAAGTCCGGAGGGATGGGCGCGAGCAACCGCTACGTCCACGCCTACCAGTGGGATGCCTCCGCTTTTGGGGTGGTCGACGACTTCACGATTTCGTGGAGCGCCCCCGCCGCGCACACCATCACCTACGGCGCCTGGCTCCAGCAGTCCGACACCTTCGCCGGCGCCGCGATACCGGAGCCCTCCGCGTTCGCCGCGTTCGCCGGCCTGGGTGCTCTGGTCCTGGCCGCCTCCCGTCGCCGCCGCTGATTTACCCTTAACCAAATCCCCCTTCTTCGATCCCGTGCAAACGACCGCAGCCTCCTTTTTTCCTCCCGCCCATCGCGACCGGATCGTCGGTCACATGAATGAGGACCACGCCGACGCCGTGCTTAACTACGCCCGCCACTTCGGCGGCCTGGCCGACGCCTCCGCCGCCCGCCTCGACGATCTGGACCAAACAGGCATGGCCATCACCGCCACGCTTCCCGGCGGCCGGATACCGGTGCGCGTCGCCTACTCCCGACCGCTCGATAAGCCCGAGGACGCCCATCCCATGCTCGTGGAGATGGCGATCGCCGCGCAAAAAGCGTCCGCCACTTCATCGCCGCGCGGCGAAGATGCCGTGGCCCGCGCGCGAGAGGCCGCAGCTCGCCTGCGGGACCGCTTCAAAACGGTGGTGCTCGGAACCGTATCCGCCGATGGACTACCCGACGCCTCCGTCGCCCCCGCCGCGGTCGACGCCGACGGGACGTTCCACGTTTATGTCAGCGGCCTTTCTCCGCACACCCGCAATCTGGCCGAGACCGGCAGGGCCAGTGTTCTGATCGTCCAGGACGAAGCCGAGGCGAGGCAGGCGCTGGCCCGCCAGCGCATCACCTTCGCCTGCGCGGCGGAAGGCGTGGCCCGCGACACCGACGAGTTTCGCGCCCGCATGGGCGCGCTCAGGGAAAAATTCGGCCAGGTCATGGAGCATCTCGAGGGCATGGCCGACTTCCGCCTGTTTCGCCTTCGGCCTTCCCGCGGTCGCCTCGTGGCCGGTTTTGGTCAGGCATACGACCTCGACCCGCGCGACTGGGGCAAGCTCGGCCACGTGAACGACACGGGCCACACGCCGCATCAAAAGGCCTGAGACGCCCTGCCACGACATGAAGAGACACATCCTCCCGCTCCTTCTCGCCGCATGCGCGGCCTGCCCTGCCGCGCGCGCCGGCACTGAACGTATCGTATGCCTGGGCGGCGCCGTCACCGAGACGGTCTTCGCGCTCGGCGCCGGCGACCATGTCGTGGCGCGCGATAGTTCCAGTCTGTTCCCGCCCGCCGCCCGCGCCCTGCCCGACGTCGGCTACTTTCGCACCATAGGCGCCGAGGGCGTGCTCGCGCAGAACCCCACGATCATCCTTGCGGCCCAAGGCACCGGCCCCGCGCCGCAGGTCGAAATCCTCAAAAACTCCGGCGTGAGCTTCGTCCAGCTCGACGCCCGCCACTCCGCCGAGGCGGTTCTGGACAACATCACCCGCCTGGGCGCCGTCCTGCGGCACGAGGCGGCGGCCTCGGCGTTGGCGGAAAAACTCCGTGCCCAACTTGCCGCCGCCCAAGCCCGTGGCGCGGCGGGAGCCGAGAGCCGGCCGGTTCGCGCGGTGTTCTTGCTGAACGTGGGCGAAACCGCCCTGCAGGCCGCCTACGACGGAACCGCTGCAGACGCGCTCATCGAACTCTCCGGCGGGGAAAACCCGCTCACCGGTCTCACCGGCTATAAGCCGCTTAACGCCGAAGCCCTGCTCGCGCTCGACCCCGAGGTGATCTTCTACGGCGTCAATCCGGCCGCACCCCGCTTCGAACCGCCCGCTTGGATAAAAAACACCCGGGCGGGCCGGACCGGACGGGTGCATCCGCTAGACCTCGCCTACCACCTCTCCTTCGGGCCCCGACTCGGCGAAGCGGTCATGGAGGTCGCCGCGCTGCTTCATCCCGCCGCGTCCGAACCGGTGACCGCGCGCTGAGGCGGCCAACTTCCCCGTCTACGTGCAATCGTTCCTGCGGCCCCAGCACAGACCCGCCTTGATCCTTGGCCTCGCGCTGACGCTTGCGCTCGTCTTCGCGGCCTCGCTCGCGTTCGGCGCGGCGCGACTTTCGCCCGAGGCGCTTTGGTTTGGTCTCACCGGCCGGGCCGATCAACTTTCGGCGGTGGACCGCGCGGTGCTCCTTTCCATCCGTCTGCCCCGCGCGCTTGGCGGAGCGCTGGTTGGCGCCGTGCTCGGGCTCTGCGGCGCGGCCATGCAAGGGCTTTTCCGAAATCCGCTCGCCGATCCGGGCCTCATCGGCGTGACCGGCGGCGCGGCCTTGGGCGCGGTCTTGTGCGTGAAGTTCGCCGCCACCGCCTTGGCCGGAGCATCGCTGCTCCTCGGCCAGTTGGCTCTGCCGGCCTGCGCGCTCGCGGGCGCGCTGATCGCCACCGCCGCCATGCACCGCGCCTCCATCGTGGAGGGGCGCGTGGTAGTCGCGCTGATGCTGCTCGCCGGCGTGGGCATGAACGCCCTCGCGGGCGCGGGCACCGGCCTCGTCCTGTTCTTCGCCGACGACGACCAGTTGCGCCAATTCACCTTCTGGACACTCGGCAGCCTGGCCCAGGTCTCGTGGGCGAAGCTCGCCGCAGCCCTGCCCTTCGTGCTACCCGCGGCGTTGCTCGTGCCGCTGCACGGTCGTTCGCTCAACGCGCTGCTGCTGGGCGAGTCCGAGGCCGGACATCTGGGCGTCGATCTGGCGCGTCTGAAACGCCACCTCGTCTTCGCCACCGCCGCAGGCGTCGGCGCTGCTGTTTCGGTCGCGGGTGGAATAGGTTTCGTCGGGCTCGTCGTGCCTCACCTCGTGCGCCAGATCATAGGCCCCGACCACCGCTGGCTGCTTCCGGCCTCGGCGCTGCTGGGGGCAGTTCTGCTGCTCGCCGCCGACTTGTGCGCCCGTCTTCTGGCCGCGCCCGCCGAGCTACCGGTAGGCGTCGTCACCGCCGCGCTCGGGGCGCCGGTTTTTTTCAGTCTGCTGCGGAGAGGCCGGCGCGACCGGGTTTTCGCCTGAAATGACTACTCCGCAAAC
>JAIXVY010000080.1 GCA_027482505.1 Opitutaceae bacterium
GGGCCGACTGGCGCGTGCCGGCCGCGCGGCTGGGGCTGGGCGCGGCCTACGAGGATTTGCGCGGCGGCTTTCGCGTGACGCGCGACGGCTCCGATTTGGTGGCGACGCTCGACGCGACCGCCCGGCCGGGCCGCGCCGGGCTGCCCGAGGTGCGGGCGGCGCTCGCCGCCCGTGCCGACGCGGAGCGCGTGCGGGTGGAGCTGGTCGAGCTACAGGCTCCGCAGGCGCGCGCGAGCCTGAGCGCGCCGCTGGAGTGGCGGCGCGGGGCGGGGTGGGGGAGCGAGGGCGAGCCGGTCTTTTCGTGGGCGGCGGATCTCGGCGCCTTGACCGGCGGCGAGGCGCGCGGGCGGCTGGAGGGCGCGGCCCGCTGGCTCGCCGCCGCCGAGGGCTGGCGCGTGCGCTGGGAGGCGCGCGGGGCCGAGCTCGGCTGGCGCGAACTGGCCGGCCTGGAGGTCGAGGCGCGGGGCGAGACCGACGCGACCGCCACGACGCTCACCCAGGCCGAGGCGAAGACGGCCGACGGCTCGCGCGTCGAGGCTCGGGGACGTTTTGTGCACGCCGACCGGCGCGTCGAGGGCGGCGTGGCGCGCGCGCAACTGACCGGCGAAGGCCTTCGCCCCTGGCTGCCCGCGGATGTCGCGCTCGCCTCGGCCGAGCTGGAGCTGCGCGCCGAGGGCGCGTGGCCCGGCCTCGCGATCGACGGCGTGGCGCGGTTCGACCGGCCGCGCGCCCTCGGCTGGAAGGCCGACGAGGTCGAGCTGCGCGGCGGCCGGGACTCTGTGGGCGCCTTGCAGGCCACGTGGCGCGCCCGAAGCGGAGCGGCCGCGCTGGAGGGTTTTGCGGCGGGCGTGTGGGAACGCGGGCTGCTCGGCGGACTCACCCTGAAACGCGCGGACGGTCGCGAGCTGCGTTCCAAGAGTTTCGCGGGCGGGGGCTTCGAGGACGGTCGGCTCAACCTCGGCCTGCACCTCGTCGGCGACCACGGCGAGGAGTTGCACGTCGTCCGCCCCGGCGCGGGCGGCGGCTCGGTGCGTATCTCGGCCATGGATACGAGCTGGCTGGCGGATTGGCGCGACGGCCCGGCCCTGCCCGACGTGCGCGTCGCGAAGCTGGAGGCCGATCTGTCCGCCGATGCCGAAGGCTGGCTGGCGGGCGCGGCGGAGTTCGATGTCTCCGTTCGCCGGGCCAACGGCGCGGAGATTCGCGCCCTCGGGCGCGGCGCGCTCGACGCGGGCGGGCTGCGCCTCGCCAAGCTGGAGGCGTCGCGCGACGGCGTGGTGCTCCTGACCGGCGAGGGGCTGGCGCCGTGGCGGGCGCGCGAGGGGGAGCGTCCCGACTTCGCGCCCGTGGCCGGCGGGCGTTGGGATTTGCGGCTGGAGTCGCGGCCCGGCGCGGACTGGTGGGAAGACCTCGCGCGGGCGGCCAACCTCGCGCTGGAGTCGCCGTCGCTGGGCCTGCGGGTGGAGGGCGAGGCGCGGGCTCCGCGCGCGGCGGCCGAGTTGCGGGCGGAGCGCGTGGTGCTGCGCGGCGAAGGCCTGCCCGACGAGGGCCTGGAGCTGCGCGCGCTCGCGGCGGAGGCGACGCTTGCGCCCGACGAGGTGGCGCTGCGCCGGCTGGAGGCGCGGGTGGACGGCCAGGCGGTGGCGGCCGAGGGGCGGCTGGCGCTGGCCGACGGCGACTGGGCGCGCCTGAAGGCGCGTCCCTACGTGTGGCTGCGCGATCACGCCGAGGCGTCGATCCGCGTGCCCGAGGCGCAGGTGGCGGCGCTGGCCCGGTATCTCCCGACCTTGCTCGCTCCGCAGGGCACGGTGGCGGCGGAGTTGCGCTTGTCGCCGGGGGCTCGGCTCGACGGCCGGCTCAGCCTCGACGGCGCGGCCACGCGTCCGCTGGGCGGCTTTGGCGTCTTGCAGAACGTGCAGGTGAAGCTGGTCCTGAGCGGCATGGAGGTGCGGGTGGAGACCATGCGGGCGACGGCCGGCGGCCAGCCCGTGGTGATCACCGGCGGGGCGCGCCGCGCGCCCGGTCGCATCCCCGCCCTCGATCTCGCGGTGAAGGCGGAGCGTTTCCCGCTCGTGCGCAAGCCCGGCCTCCTGCTCCGCGGCGACCTGGATCTCACGGTGAAGACCGACGAGGCCGGCCGCACCCGGCTCGGGGGCGAGGTGAAACTGCGCGACAGTCTCTTTCTGGCCGACATCCGGCCCATGCTCACGCCGGGAGGAGGCCGCGGTCCGGCCGCGGTGCGGGCGCGTCCGCCGTATTTCTCGGTGCAGAATCCGCCGCTGGCCGACTGGGAGCTCGGGCTGCGCGTGGGGGGCGATTCCTTTCTGCGTCTGCGCACCCCGGTGTTTGAGGGCGTGGCCTCGGCGCGTTTCGACCTCGCGGGCACCTTTCGCGAACCGCGCGCCGTCGGCGAAGCCTGGATCGAGCGCGGCAACATCCTGTTTCCCTTCGCCAGCTTCGCGGTGCAGGAAGGCATGGTGCGCCTGAAAGCCAGCGATCCCTACACGCCCGCGCTGGATTTTCGCGCGAGCGGACGGCGGCTCGGCTACGATCTGCGCCTGGAGCTGGGCGGCACGGCGGACGAGCCGCGCCTGCAACTCACGTCCAGCCCGCCGCTGGAGGCGGAGACCGTGCTCCTTATGGTCACGGCCGGCGCCGCCCCGACCGACGGCGCCGGCGCGGCCAAGGGCGCGCAACGCCTTGCGGCGGTGGGCGCCTACGTGGGCCGCGATCTCCTGCGCACGCTCGGCTTTGGCGGCTCGGACGAGGAGCGGCTCACTCTCAGTTCGGGCGAAAAAGTGTCGCGGCAGGGACGCGAGACCTACGGCTTCGAGTTCAAGCTCGACGAGCGCTGGTCGCTCACCGGCGAGTATGACGAGTTCGACGCCTACAACGTCGGCCTGCGCCGTCGCTTCGGACCGCAGGCCGCGCCGGCGGAGAAACCCAAGGAGGAGGCCAATCATGCGCCCTAGGGTGTGTCTGGGAAATAAAGAGGCGTGGCGTGGAGAGGAAAACCGACTCGCCCAAGGCGGCCGAGGCGGAGGTGGGCCAGAGGCCCATGTCGCCTCGGGCAACGCCGGGCCAGTCGGTTTTCCTCCCACCCTTCGGGCCGGGGCGGAGCAGGGCTGGGGCGGCGTTGGGCGCGAGGGGCAGGGACTTTCAGGCCCATCACCCTCGCCCCCGCCTTGCCCCCGCCCTGCTGCGCTCCCGGCGCCTCGACTCTCTATTTTCCAGACACACCCTAAAACCAGGTTTTTAGGGGGCGCGTTCCTCGCCGCGCTGCTGGCCGCGACGGCCGCCGCCGCCCCGGCTGAAGTGGACGTGCGCGGCTTCGGCCTGCTGAAAAACCGCGAGCTGGAGCGCTCGCTCGCCTTGCTGCTGGGCGACGGCGCGCCGCGCGAGACGGTCGACGCCAGCTTCATCGAGGACGCGTCGCTCGTCCTGACCTCGGATCTGGTCGAGGCGGGCTTTTTCGCCGCCCGGGTCGACGTGAGTTGGGAAACGCCCGGCGGCGGGCGGGGGCGGGCCGAGCTCGACGCCGAGCTGAGCCGGCCCTTGCCGCGTCCCTTGATCGCGAAGCGGGTCGCGCTGGAGTCGCGTCCCGGCGTGCGCGCCGTGGTGGCGGCGGTGGCCTTCGAGGGGCTGGAGGGCATGGAGCCGGAGCAGGCCGAGATGTTTTTCCGGCCGCGGGCGGGTTTGTTTACCCCCGACGCGGTGCGGGCCTGGTCGCCGGCGCGGGTGCGGCGCGGCGCGGAGCAATTGCGCGAGGCCCTGCGGGCGCGCGGCCATGCCGAGGCGCGCGTCGAGGTGGCCGAGGCCCGGCCCGATCCGGCGACGGGCGAGGTCAAGCTGGCGGTGCGAGTGGAGGCCGGCCCGCGCTGGCGGGTGCGCGCCTGGCGCGCGGAGGTGGAGGGCGGCGAACCGGCCCTCGGCGGCGAGCCCGACGGCGTGTATGGCGCGGTCTGGACGCGTTCGCTCGCGCAGGATCTGGCCCACGCCCTGCGCGCCCGGTATCATGCCCAAGGCCACGCCGAGGCGCGGGTGCGCTGGAGCGCCGAGCCGCTGGGCGAGGCGGAGAACGGCGAGCGCGCGGTGACCGCGGTGGCGCGGGTGGAGCCCGGCCCGGCCTGGCGCCTCGGCGCGACTCGGGTGGAGGGCGCGGCGCGCACGAGCCCGGGCCTGCTGGACGAGCGCGTGCGCCTGCGCGCGGGCGAGCCCTACGATCCGCAGGCCGTCGACGCGGCCCGGCTGCGCCTCGCCCGGCTGGACGTGTTTCGCCGGGTGGACGCCGAAGGCGTCGACACCGCTGAGCCCGGCGTGCGCGACGTGGTGTTTCGCGTCGCGGAGGAGCCGGCCTGGCAGGCGGCGTGGACCGTCGGCTACGGCAGCTACGAGCAGGCGCGCGGCGGGGCCGAGCTCTCGCGCGGTAACCTCTGGGGTCTGGCGCACCGCGACCGGGTGGAGCTCGGCCAGTCGCTCAAGGCCTCGCGCGGCGAGTATCGCTACACCGTCCCCACGCTTTTCGACGACACGGTGGAGGGCTCGGCGCGCGTCTTCGGGCTGCGGCGCGAGGAGCCGTCCTTCATCCGCCGCGAATACGGCGGCGGAGTGGAGGCCGCGCGCGACGTGCCGTGGTTGGATGCGCGCGGCACGGCGGGCCTGGGCTACGAGGTCCTTCGGGCCGACGACGTGGAGTTTGGCGCGACGACCGGCGAGGCGACGGAGACGGCGGTGACGGCCCTGCAACTCGGTCTGACTCGCGACCGGCGCGACAACCCCATCCGCCCGCGCTCGGGGCGGCGCTGGTCGCTGCGCTCCGAGACCGCCCTGCCCGAACTCGGCGGAGAGGCGCGCTACGAGCGGGTTGAAATCGCCTGGTCCGGCCACCGCTCCCTCGGCGAGGACCGCTGGCTGCACCTCGGCGTGTCGCACGGCCTGCTGGCCGACTCGGGCGAGGCCGCGCCGCTCAACAAGCTGTTTTTCCCCGGCGGCGAGAGCTCGATCCGCGGTTACGGCGAAGGCGAGGCCTCGCCCCGCGACGCGAGCGGCCGCCTGATCGGCGCGCGCAGCGTGTGGCTGGCCAACGTGGAGCTGGAGCAGGTGATCACCGGCCGTTGGACGGCGGTGGTCTTCTCCGACACGCTCGGCGTCGCGGCCGATCTGGCCGACTGGCCGGGCGAGGACGTCTTGAGTTCGCTCGGCCTCGGCCTGCGCTACCAGTCGCCCATCGGCCCGGTGCGCCTCGAATACGGCCGCAACCTGAACCCCCGCGAAGGCGACCCCGGCGGCACGCTGCATTTCTCGATCGGCTTCCCGTTTTGAGTCCAATCCCTCGCGGAGCGAGGCGAGCGCTCGCGCAAGGCCCTTGGAGATCTGTATTCAGAATTTAACCACGGATTGCACGAATGGGCACGGATTCAGCGCCCCGAATCGGGGGGCGTCCACCTTCGCTGCTCCCCTGATCGTCACACCGAGGCGTTCGCCGAGCCATCGACGCCCGCCATCTCGTTTCGCGGGATTCATCCCCCAAAAGAGCGCTCTTTGAGTCGCTCTCTCAGTGGTTAAACACCGGTTTGGTTTTCCGCGGTTCGGAAGCAGGGAGGATTAAAAATCGGAGACAATTAACCACGGATTGCACGGACGGCACGGATTGAATCGGCCGGGTTTTGGATTTTCAGCCCACCGTCGTTGCTCCTCCGCGTTTGCCACTCCGCTGCGGCGCGCCCGGCGGTCGCGCCCTACCTTGCGGTGGAGTGGGGGAGCGGCGTTCGCCCTCGGCCGGGAGAAGCTCCGGCATTGCCTTGGGCCGGGCTGCGCGGGAAAAACCGCACGCCGATGATTTCCGCCGCGAAGCCGCCGATCCGTCCCCTGGTGTTCCTTGGTCACCCGGGCCACGAGTTGCGCATCCACGGATGGTTGCGCGGCGTCGGCGCCGAGGTCTGGGTGCTGACCGACGGCGCGGGTCCCGAGGGAAAACCGCGCGTGGAGCTGTCGCGCGCGTTGCTCGCCTCGGTCGGCGCGCGGCCGGGCGAGGTTTTCGGGGTGTGCACGGATTCCGCGGTTTACCAGGCGATCCTCGACGGCGACGTCGCCCGGTTCACGGAGCTCGCGGAGCGGCTGGCGCGACGGCTGGCGGAGGGCGGGCACGACGCGCTCGTGAGCGACCGGGCCGAAGGCTACAACCCGACCCACGATCTCTGCGAACTCGTCTCCGCGGCGGCGGTGGCGCGCGCGCAGGCGGCGACCGGCCGGGCCATCGCCCACCACACCTTCGCGCTCACCGGCGCGCCCGACGGCGAGGAGGCGCAGCGCGCGGAGGAAGACATCGTGGTGGAACTCGCCCCGGCCGAGATCGACGCGAAAATCGCCGCCGCCCGCGCTTACGCGCTCGCGGCCGGCGGCACGCTCCTCGACGAGGTGGAGGCGACCCTCGCCACGCACGGCGCGCGGGCTTTCGCGCGCGAGCGCCTGTTTGCCCGGCCCCTTTGCCTCGAGGCCCGCTTTCGCGCCCAGGCGCCTTTCTACGAGCGCCACGGCGAGGCGCGCGTGCTCGCCGGTCGCTACGGTCGGGTGATCCGGTTTGCGGAGCACATGGCGCCGCTCGCCCGGGCGTTGCGCACGCTCACGAAGGCCTGAGGCGGGGCGCCATGCGAGTCCTTCTTACCAACAACACCCTCGCCGAGCGCGCCGGCACCGAGCTCTACGTGCGCGACATCGCGCTCGCGCTCCGCGCCCGCGGGCACGAGCCCTGGGCCTACAGCTCCAAGCTCGGCGAGGTCGCGCGCGAACTGCGAGAGGCTGGCATACGCGTGCTCGACGACCTCTCCGGGCTGCGCGAGGCGCCCGACCTCATCCACGCGCACCATCACCTTGATGCCATGGCCGCGCTGCTGCGCTTTCCCCGCGTGCCCGCCGTCCTGTTCTGCCATGGCGCGCGCCCCTGGGAGGAGGCCGCGGCGCGGTTTCCCTCCATCCGGCGTTACGTCGCGGTGGACGACGCCTGCCGCGAGCGCCTGCTCGCCGAGGGCGTGCCGTCCGACGCGATCGAGGTGCTGCGCACTTTCGTCGACCTCGAACGCTTTCCCCTGCGCGCGTGGTGCCGGCCGCGTCCGCGGCGCGCCTTGGTTTTTAGCAACAACGCCCGCTTCGGCCCCTACCTGTGGGGCATCCGCCTTGGCTGCGCGCTGGCGGGGATTTTTAGCGTCGATGTGGCCGGCCGCGAGGCGGGCCGCGCGGTCGCCCGCCCGGAGGATGTGTTGGCGCGTTACGACGTCGTGTTCGCCAAGGGTCGGGCCGCCCACGAAGCGGCGGCGAGCGGCGCGGCGCTCATGGTGAGCGACTACGGCCGCCACGCGGGCCTGCTCACCCGCGCCCGCTACGAAGAGTGGCGTCCGCTCAACTTTGGTTTCCGTCTGTTGAAACGCCGCGCGGGCCCTCTCTGGATAGCGCGCGAGCTCGCCCGCTACGACGCCGCCGAGGTGCGCGCCGTCGCCCTGCGCCTGCGCGCGGAGGCGGGCCTCGGGGCCTTCATGGAGCGTTTGCTCGCGCTCTACGAAGACATCGCGTCGGAGCGCGCCCTGCTTGCGGCTCTCCCGCAGGAAACGCTCGATGCCGCCGCGTCGGGCTACCTGCGCGGCCTCGCCACCCAGGTCAAAGGGCTGATCGCGCGACCCTCTTTGCCGCGCCGGGCGCTAAACCGGCTCGGGCGCCTGCTCTGAAGGCGGGCGCCGCAGGCGTAGCCTTAAAGGTAGGGCGCTACCGCTGGGCGCGCCGCAACGGAGGAGTAAGCGCAAGTGGGCGACGCTCCCTTTTGGGTTTTGGAAAAAATCCGCGAACAAGTGCCTCTCCCGGCTTGCCACCACGGGAATTACCCCGGCAGCTATCTAAGTGGAAATACTATGGTGCGTTCCTAAACCGTGGAGCTCCGCGTCCCGCCATCTGTCGCACGCCTGTCTCCGCGAGATCGAACTAGGATCGTTCCCGTTGGAGCACGGATGGAGGCGGCATGGCGCGGATGGGCGGCGTCATGCGTCTTGAGCGAAAGGGATCGTGATCCACGCGCGACACGGAAGCTTCCGGCGACACCCCTCTATCCGCCCCCTGTTGCCTTCCGTTTAGCAAAACAGCCGATTTTTTATCATGAAAAACAATATACTCCCCGCCCTCATCATTGCCGTTGCCCTGCTCGTGGCGGCGCTCGCCCCGCGTCCCGGCGCGTCGGATAAAATCCAGGAAACGCTTAAAGCCTTGGAAGAGGTGGCGAACACCAAGGATGCGGAGGGCAAATCCCAGATCGAGCGCATCGCGGCCGGGTTCTCCAAATCCGCCGCGCAGGGCATGAAATTCGGCTTTGGCATGGATGACCCCA
>JAIXVY010000239.1 GCA_027482505.1 Opitutaceae bacterium
ACCACCTCTCCGTTGTAGCGGAGGGCGAGAAACTCCTCGCCGGAGGCCGTGAAGTGCAGACCGTCGTCCTGGTGGAGGCATTCGATCTCGTGACTTTTTTTCACGCCGCCTCCTTGGCCATGAGGGGAAAAGCACGGGTATAGTGATCTACGGATACGAGCCTGCCGTGACGTTGGTCGAGGAGTGCCTGATCGTCCTCGACCCAGGCGGCGTCGAGCCTCGGGCAGGCGGAGAGGAAATCGACGGCATCGGCGCGCGTGCGCACCTGCGGGCTCCAGCCAAGGTTGAGGTGCGAGCCGTCGTCGCGCCGGAGGGAGACGACAAGGAGGAGCGAACCGGGCAATGGCGATCTCCAGGGGAACTTGACCCAGAGCGACAGGCGGCGAGTGCCGAGCGTGGCAAAGATCAGGTTGGCGAGGGGGGCGGGCGCTTGCAGCAGCAGTTTGGGATCGAGGGGCGCGTCGCGGCGCCACCAAGCGTGGCCCAGGCCCTCGGGAAAGAAAAGGACGCCCGCGCCAAGCGGGGCGCGGGGACAGAAGAAGCGGCCCGGGTGCTGCGGTGCGGGCAAGAGGTGGATGAACGTTTTCATGGGGAGATGGAGGCGCCATGCGTCGCCTCCGCTTGTCGGTGGAGGGTCTTGGCCGCCGGCGCATGCCGGCGGGACCGCGCGGACTCGCGCGGCGGATCGGGGATCGAGAAAGCTCGAACCGGCCTTGCCCCCTCTTCTGGTCGGAGGCACCGGGCGCGAAGCGGCGGTGCCGTAGACCTGCGTTGATCGAAACTCAGGGAAGGTCGCGGGTGGCGGCGGCGTAGTCCGCTAGCACTACAGCGGTTAGTTCCTGTCGTATTCGGTAGAGATTCGCAGAGCGCCGGATGGCGTTCTTTCTCGGCAACCCGGGAGTCCCGTCCAGAGCCGCCGCGAGTTCCGGGTAGAGCGATAGAATGGGGACGCGAAGTTCGGTGAGCGAACGGCCCTCAGCGAGACCAAGGATGAGGTCTTCGGTGAGAATCAGACGCGCGGAGGGTGGGCACTCAACCGGCCGAAACAGAAGCCTCGGAGCAGGGCCATTATAGGGTGACCACGGCGACGGCTTTGGGCGTGATTGGACTACCGGGGTAAGTTGGGCGGGAGTCGGCCGGGGCGCGTGTGCCTCGGGAAGGCTTGGGTAGAGGAGCGCGAGAGCGATGAGAGCGAGTCCGATCCCACGGGCTCGAACGGACATCAGATATCCTCCCGCTCAGTGACGACGGCGAGCATTGGTCGGCATGGACGCAAGGAGAAGAAGTCGGGGAGCGAAGGCCGCTTGCCCGGTTGCGGTCGAGGCACGGATTGCGGTGGGGGCGCGGGGGCAATGCCGCCTTCGTGAGCCACGGCGATCAACCGCGGCATTGCTTGGAAGAGAGCGAGGCAATGGCCGGGGCCGAGCGGACGCGCGATGAGGGCGATCAACTCCGTTCCTTTGGAATCGTTCAGGAACAAGAGGTGGGAGCGGTCGAAGATGCGAACAAGCGATGGCGGTAGCTTTCGCTCGCACACACCTAGCCCGACGGAGGGCTGAAGCAGTCCGCGCGCTTTTAAGAAATCAGGAAGAAAAGGCAGCCAGCGCTGACGTGACTGGCACCTGGATTCGAAAGTGAGTCCGCCGTCGGTGAGCGTAAGCTGCAGCGCGCGGTCGGGAGTGGTGAGAACAAGACGTGTTTCGGACATGGTATCGCTGGGTTCAAAGCCGCGCCGGCCTGACCGGGCTTCAGCGCGGGGAGGGACTGCTCCAACAGGGATCGACAACAGATCGAATCCGCCCGGCACCCACTCCAGCCGGCGCTCCGGGCGCGAAGCGTCGGGGCGCCGGCCCTGTCCGCCACCTTCACCAACCCGTCCCCAGCATCCTCGGCCCCCACCCGATCTCGCACATGGCGTAGAGTGAGACGGTCACCTTACTGCCGCTTGGGCCCTCTGGCCCTGATCCACTCAGCCTTCGGCGTCCACGGTCACGGTGAACGTCCAAGGCTTCTTCGGCAGGCGAACTCCAAGTTCGTGGGCTTTTTCGGCCCGGCCGTCCATGATACGCTTCATTTCGTCATTGAAGTAGGCCTGCAAGAGGCCCTTGGCCTCCTCGGGACCGAGATTAACCAGCAGGCGAGCCATCAGGCCATGGCTTACCCCCTTCTTTCCCGCGCAGAGCCGGGAGGTGACGGTGTGATCCAAACCCAGTTTTTCCGCAAACTGCAGGTTCGTCAGTCCTTGATCTTGGCGAAGTTTTTCCAGCTCCAGAGGCAGTGATTCCATGCCTCGACGCTTCATATATTGCCCATTTGGGCAATTTTTATTTGACAGCGACTGACTATTGCCCATTTAGGCAAACAATGAAGACACAACTTCTGCTACAAACTCCCTTTCACCACCCGGTCAGCATGCGGCCGAGACTTGCCGTTCGCTTTTCGCGGATGTTCACAGAACACCTCCGTCAGCTCTTTGGAGATCTCCATAGCCTGTCCGAGGTGCATATCGACCCGGTCGCGATGCGCCGGGTGCAGGAGTGCTCCGCCAATCACGCGGACGCTGACACGATCGGCGAAGCCGAGCTAATGTTTCTGTTTCGCGACGGACGCCGGCATCGCGAGCCCTGCACAATTGAGGCAAAAGGCTTTCACCAGCTCGTAATCACGACGGACGCAGAAGCCGCCTGGAACTTGAGCTGAACTCCTCCGACCGAAAACAACGACGAGAGCCGTCCCCTGCAACATCCTCACCCACCACCATGACCACTGCTCTTCCCTCCCACACCACCTCCACCGTCTCGATCACCGAAGTCAGAGACTTCATCCAAGACCGGACCAACGACGCCCGCCTGCTCCAAATCCTGAAGTCCGAATTCGATCCCATTCCTGCCGCCGCGATGCTCCGTCATCGCGTCCCGCTAAACTCCTGGCGCGAGGACCACATCGATGGCACTGCATTCCACGCAGATATCGTTAGGGCGGTTGATCGGCGTATCTCCGCCTCCAAGGCGCCGCGACATCTCCGCCCCGCGCTGCGCATCTTGAACCGCTTCGGCTTCGCGCCCCTCCCGGAGATCGACGTCGATGACCTTATCGTCGATTCGCCTGCACTTGGCGTCCGCGGGAAAATGGATCTGGTGGGTCACCTCAATGGCCAACCGGCGCTCGTCGAAATTAAGACCGTGCACCGGATCCCCCAAAACTACGCTCACTTCGAGCATGCGGTGCAGGCTTCCCTGCTCTTCAGCCTCGCATGGGATCGGGCGCCCCGTCCCGGCCACGATCGCGTCGTTGTCCTCTACGTGGAATCCACCGCCCCGCATGCCGCGTTCCTGCGTGCCGTGCAGTTGCCCCACCAGTTCATAAATGTTGGTTCGCGCATCGCGGCCCACCTGCTGCGGAGGAGCTGACCGTGTCGAACATGAGGGAATTCAAAGCCCTCGTGACGCTCGGCGATTTGCTCTGCGGCGACGACACTCCCGAGGAAGTGCTCGCGGCTTTCGATGAAGTCCGCACGGCCTTTCTCGGCAAAGCAGAAGCCCCCGAGTCACGTGTCGAACAACACCTGGCGATCTATCGCCGGTGGGCCGGAGAGCTTTTGCCGCAGAACTGGCTGGAGGAAGCGGAGCGGATCCTCCGCGGTCACAGCCGGGTGTGGATCGACTATATCGTCTCCCTGAACGAGAGCGATCTGCCCGCGGACGAGCGGCTCGAACTGCTTCTCGAACTACGGAAGCACCCAGACTTCGAGCCTACGGCCTCCTTTCAGGAAGCGGCCAAGGCTCTTCGCGACGAGTGTGTGCTCAAGCCTGCCTCTCGCGAGCCGTCCGCGGCACCGGAACAGCGGACGGCGAAGGCCCGACCGGCAACCACAGCGAGTGGAAAACCCAGCCCCGAGGTGCCCGACTTTTTCACGCAGAGCCAGCGGGACGCACGCGACCGAATACTGGCCCTCGCCCGGCTCAACTTCGATACCGCGCCTGCAGGTAGGCTTCGGCCCAGGACCTCCGCCCTGATCGTCGCCCCCACCGGCTCGGGGAAAACGGCGCTCTTGCGTTCGGTCGCAGAGACCTTGGGTGCGCATCTGGTCCGACTTAGCATCGCGGAGTGGATCCCCGTCGGAGCCAGTCGGGACCTGACGCCCGCCCTCCTCGAAGTGGCGGAGGCCCTGGCTGCTCATCCCCGCGTGGTCGTCTTCATCGACGAGATGGACAAGATCGTCGACGATGGACGCAGTTGGTCACGCTCCGCAGCCATCGAGATGTTCAACCTGCTCGAACGGAGTTTACCCGCGAGCGTCTTCGGCCTCCTCCGCAAAGGCGAGGAGCTGCGCCCTCTGATCGAACAACGTCTTCACTCCGGGATGTTCATCTCCGGTGCCGGAGCCTGGCAGTCGTTGCACCAAGTTCGCCCAAAACCAGTGATTGGGTTCCTAGGAAGATGTTCCACTGAGACATCCGCCGACCTTCTCCTGCGGGCCATCCGCGACGCGGGCTTCCCTGCGGAGCTTGCCGGCCGCTTCCACGCTTCGCCGATTCCCCTGCCCTATCCCTCGGCGGCCGAGACGACGGAGCTGTTCAATCGCATCGGCATCACCGAACTTGCCGCGCGTCTCGGTCTCCAGGATCGGCTGCGCGATTTCGCTTGGGAGCCTTTTGGCTTTCGCTCCCTCGAAAGTCTCTGGGCGGACCTACTGCTCGCGGAGCGCGAGCTTCGAAAGGTCGAACACGGCATCTGCCTCCCCTGACGATGCTCCACGAATGGACGTTGGCGGAATCTTACCGCGAGCAGCGAGCAAAGCTGCGGGATCACCTATCGACCATCCCTGCCGATCACTTCGTGGGGATTCCCGGCTTCGCGCCCGGCCTTTGGCTATCGCTCGGCGTGCACAGGGTGTTGACGCGGGCCGCCGAGCCTTGTCCCCCGGGCCGCAAGTGGTCGCTTCGGCTCGGTGTCATGCGCTACGTGCAGAGGCAGGTCTGGCGAGACCGCTTCCTCGGCTTCTATGCCGGACGCCTCCGAGGCGGCGAATGGGTGATCGAGCGCGTGGACGTGCGCCTCGTGATCGACGACGGCGACCTCTTCTTGCTCGAACTCGTCGCCGTGTTGGCCGAGGGCGAGTTGCTGCTCGCGGAGGCGCACGAGTTCGACGTCGGCAACGACTATTGGCCGGACCGGGCGATCCTGCGCGCGCTCCTCTAAGGAAGGTCTGGACCCTCGAACCCGGCTTTTCAGATTCGCGTAAACCGCCGTCATCCAAAGGCGCATGCCGCCGATACTCATCTCCATTCTCACGCTCGCGTGAAACCATGAACACCCAGTCCCCCAGCAGTTCTGAAGATTCTCATCCGTCCCCTTCCGCCAAGGGCCAATCCGATTCCCCTGCTCTGAGAGATCGCATGAACGGGAAGCCGGTTGTAGCTGAGCTTTATGCGGACTAGCCCGGCAAGCTGCGCTTCCTGCAATATGTAACCAAGCCCACCCGGGATTGGTGGGCGGCGCGCGAGTGCCAGGGTGTAATCATGCTCTGACTCCGGATGCCGGATGGAAAAAACCACCCTCTCCCGCGTGCCCAAGCCTATCAATACCTCATCTCCGTCGCTCACCGATCGCGATTGCCCCGTCCTTAGCGTCAGCCGGCAGGTTTGATTGGAGGAAATCCAGCCAAAGAAGAGCAGATAAACACCCCTGCCTGCCAGTTGACGTGTAGGAAATGGGCATGGACTCCACCTGCACGCCGCAAATCAGCTCCTGCTTAACGGACGTCGTCGGACTTCGCGAGAGCGGTATTTTCCCGAAAGGAAACGAGCCGTCGATCCGG
>JAIXVY010000184.1 GCA_027482505.1 Opitutaceae bacterium
AAAGCGCGAGCGCGAGCAACATGCCGGCTCCAGCGTAAACAAAGCCCTCGGCGGTGACGGGCACGGCGGGCTTGAACACCTCCCAGGTGCGCTGGGCGATGGTCGCGTCGACGTTGGCCAAAAAGACAAAGGGGCGCTCCCACAAGCCGGCTTCTCGCAAGGCGACCTCCGCGGAGGAAAGCTGTTCGACCCGCGCTTGCGTGTCCGCGATCACCGCGCCCAGCTTGGCCACGGGTTCGGCGGCCTGGGCGCGAGTCGTATCGATGAGCTGCTGGAGGGTTATGCCGCTCTGCTTCGCGACCGCCTCGTAGCCGGCGAGCTGGCGGCGGGCCTCGTCGAGGTGCCCGCCGAGACGCTGGAGATATTGCTGAAAAAACTCCGGTGCTTGCGACAGGCCGACCGCGCCGAGCACGCATAGCACGCGGTCGAGCAGGGTTTCGCCGAGACGGCCGGCGGGGCGCAGGGGCGCGAGCCAGGGAGATTGCGACATGGGCGCGACAATGGGCGCGGCCGGCCGGCGCGCAACCCGTCAGCGCGCCTCATAGGCGCCGTCGGCGCGCCTGGCCACGAGACGCTTCAACTCCAACATGAGAAGCGTAGCGGAGAGCGTGGGGCTGGGCAATCCGGTCAATCCCACGAGAGCGTCGGAGGAAAGGATGGCGCCGCCTGCGAAACAGGCGAAGACCCTGGCCTCGTCCGGCGTGAGATTGGCCGCCGCGGGCGAGGAGGCGGCGGAGCCTGGCGCGGCTTTCTCCGCGATGGGCGCCACTCCGGCGGGACCGAACCCCTCGAGGTAGTCGAGTTCGCCCAGCACATCGTCGACCGAGGTCAGCAACGTGGCGCCGTCGCGGATAAGTTGATGGCAACCGGCGCTGCTGGGCTGGTCGATGCGGCCGGGCACGGCGAAGACCAGCCGCCCCTGCTCGGCGGCGAATTTGGCGGTGATCATCGAGCCGCCGCTCACGTCGCTCTCGACCACGATCACGGCGCGGCACATGCCGGCGACGATGCGGTTGCGCATGGCGAAGGACTGCTTGTCGGCGCGGCGGCCGAAGGAAAACTCGGTGAGGACGGCGCCGCCGCTCTCCTCGATGCGCTGGTAGAGTTTCAGATTCTCGGGCGGGTAGATGATGTCGATGCCGGTGCCCAGCACCGCGGCGGTTCGTCCGCCCGCCTCCAGCGCGCCTTCGTGGGCGCAGGTGTCGATGCCGCGGGCGAGACCGCTCACGACGCAAAACCCGAGACGGGCGAGATCGTGGCCGAGTTTCTTGGCGACCGCCTGGCCGTAGAGCGTGGTGCGGCGCGAACCCACGATGGCCACGCACGGGGCGCCGAAGTCGTATTCGCCGCGACGATACAGGCCGAGCGGCGCGTCGGCCAGCTCGCGCAAAAGAGGCGGATAGCCGGGATCGGTGCGCGCCACGAAGGTGGCGTGGGCCTGCGCGAGGCGCTGCTCTTCTTTCGCAAGGTCGAAGAGTTCACGCCAGCCGCGCAGGTTGGCGCTGATCTTGGGGCCGACGCCCTTTACCGCCTCGAGTTCGGCGGCCGACGCCTCGAACAAGCGGCGCGGGTCGTCGCCAAAGGCGGCGAGGAGGCGGTTGGTCGTGATCGGGCCTATGTCAGGCAGAGCGTTCAGAATCAGAAACGCTTGCGTGGCGGTCAGTTCGCTCATGCGCCAGACATTCGCAAGGCGTTGGCCAAAAAGTCGAGCAGTTGCGTCGAGCGAACGGCGACCGCGCCGTTGCCGCGGGCGAGCGCGTCGGCGGCGAGGCCTTGCCAGACCACTCCGCGCTCGGCAGCGCCACGCGGATCGTCGGGAGTCTGGGCAAGCAGCGTGCCGATGATTCCGGCGAGAATGTCGCCGCTGCCGCCGCGCGCCAGCACCGGACCGCCGAAGAAACTATGCGCCACCGGTGAGTCCGCCACCCCGGCGGTTTCGATCCGCGAGATAGGCCCCTTGCGGACGATGACGGCTCCCGCGGGCAAGGCCCCGGCGACTCGGGCGTATTCGCCGGCGTGCGGCGTCAGGACCCGAGCCGCTCGTCCGGCGGAGACGATTTCCGGCTGAAGAGCGTCGGCGTCGATCACGAGCGGATGCGGCGAGGCGGCGGCGATCTCACCGGCCAACACGAGCGTTTCGCGTTCGCGTCCGAGCCCCGGGCCAAGCACCACGGCGGTTGAGCGCGCAAAGGCCTCGCGCACGATTGAAAATCCTTCCAAGGCCAGGCCTCCGTCCGGCGTTTCGGGCAAGCCCAGCCATATGGCCTCCGGGGCCTGGGCGGCGAAGCCGGGCACGAGCGACTCCGGCACCGCGGCGGTCACGAGCCCGGCGCCGGAGCGCAGCGCGGCGAGCGTGGCCATGAGCGCGGCGCCGGGGTAGCGGCGAGAGCCGGCCACGATCAATGGGTGGCCATAATGGCGCTTGTCGGAGTGGGCCGGACGCAGGGCGCGCAACGGCGTCAGAACCTCAGCGCCGAGCACAACGTCAATCCTTGGTTGACGTTTTTCCGGGAGCGGAAACCCCAGGTCTATCAGGCGCGACCGGCCGGCGTTGGGCAGTGAAAGCAGCGGGCGTTTCGCGATGCCGGTGGCGTAGGTGAAATCAGCGCGAAACGCATCGGGCGCGTCGAGTCCGCTCGGCAGGTCGACCGCGGCGCGGAGGCGGATCGGATGCGCGTTTACGCGGGCGATGAGCGCGGCGACGGATGTTGAAAAAGGCGGGCGAAACTGGAAGCCGAAGACGCCGTCGAGACAGAGGTCGTAGCCTGGCGCCCAGTCCGGCGAGGCAGGGGCGAGCGCGCGGGCCGTTGGCACTAGCTCACGCCACGCTCGGGCCGCCAGAGGACGCAGCGCACGTTCGCCAAAAGCGAAGACCACGTCGACCGAGGCGGCGGGGAAATGCTCCCGCAGACGCGAGGCGGCGAGGAGCGCGTCGCCGGCGTTGTGGCCCTTGCCAGCAAGAACGAGGACGCGTGCCTCGGCGGGAAAGCCGCCGATCTCGGCGAAGTCCCGCATCAGGCCCTCGGCGATGCCACGGGCGGCGGCGTTCATGGCCGCCCACTCGCGGGCCTCGTCTCCCCCAAAATACGCAGCCTCGAAGTCAGCGGCCTCGGCGCAGCTCAGGATGGGAAACGCGGCGCGCATGCTCGAACGACCTTAGCCCTTCACCAGGGCGGCGACGGCCATCGCCATCGTGTCGGTGTGCGAAAGCGTGATCATGACGCCGGTCGCGCCGCGGGCGACGAGGAGCGCCTCGCCCTTGGCGTCGAGGCGCACCAGCGGCTCCCCTCGCGATCCGTGCAGCACCTCGATGGACCGCCAGCCGAGTTCCGCGCCTATGCCGGTGCCAAAGGCCTTGGCCACGGCCTCCTTGGCGGCAAAGCGCGCGGCGAGAAAAGGCGCGGGATCGCGCATTTGCAGACAGTAGGCCCGCTCGCCCTCGGTGTAGGTGAACTCCAGAAAGCGATCCCCTTGACGCTCCCAGACGCCGCGCAGACGCCATACCTCGCAGAGGTCGCAGCCCAGACCGAGGACGTGACCGGAGATCATCGGGAAAAGACGCCCACGAAACACACAAAAAGACACGAAAGGATAGCGGACCGGCGACGTGCTTTTTCTTTTCGTGTCATTTCGTGTGTTTCGTTAGCCAAAAGCTCAGGGATTCATTCGCGCCTTCATCTCGCGGACGGCCTCCTCGATGCCGGTGAAGAGCGCGCGACTGATGATGCTGTGGCCGATGTTAAGCTCGTGCACGTGGGGCAGCTCGCGAATCTCGGCCACGTTGACATAATTGATGCCGTGTCCCGCGTTGACCACGAGGCCGGCGGCGTGGGCCTGGCGGGCTCCGGAGACAAGACGGGCGAACTCCTCCGCGCGCCTGGGCGTGTGGTAGGCGTTGGCCCACGCGCCGGTGTGGAGTTCGATCCACGGCGCGCGCAACTCGGCGGCGGCGGCGATCTGGGCGGAATCGGCGTCGATGAAAAGACTGACCGTGATGCCGGCCGCTCGCATCGCCTCGCAGACGGCGCGCACCCGGTCGCGTTGGCCGACGACGTCGAGACCACCCTCGGTGGAAATCTCCTCGCGGCTCTCGGGCACGAGGCAGACGGACTCGGGCTTCACCTTGAGGGCGAACTCGGTCATGGCGGGCGTGCAAGCCATTTCCAGATTGATACGGGTCTGCGAGACCTCGCGAAGACGATGGACATCGCGCTCCTGGATGTGGCGTCGATCCTCGCGCAAATGAATGGTGATACCGTCGGCGCCGGCGCGCTCGGCGAGCGTGGCAAGGGCGACGGGATCCGGCTCGACGGGGCCGCCCACGGTGGACGGATAGCCGCGGTAGCGGGCCTGGCGCACGGTGGCGCAGTGGTCGATGTTGACGCCTAGGAGGATCATGGAAGCGGCATACCCTACGCCTAAGCGGCGTTTTTGAAACACGGATTTTCGGCTGACTCCGCGTCGCGGTCCGGGTTGTGTGAAACCTTTACCGTGACTCAAGCCCCCCGTCCCCCGCGCGAAAACCTGTTCGCAAACCTGATTTGCACCATAGCCATACCGGGGCTGGTGCTCTCGAAGCTGAGTTCGCCGGAGCGGCTCGGCCCGGCGATGGCGCTCGTCGTGGCGCTGGCCTTTCCCATCGGCTACGGTGTCTGGGATTTCATCAAGCGGCGCAAATTCAACTTCGTGGCCGGCATCGGCTTCGCCAGCACCTTGCTGACGGGGGGATTCGGTCTGGCGAAGGTCGACGGCATCTGGTTTGCGGTGAAAGAGGCGTCGGTGCCTCTGGTCATCGGCCTGATGGTGCTGCTTTCCATGAAGTCGCGCCGACCGCTGGTGAAGGAGTTTATCTACAACGACCAGGTGATCGACGTGCCCAAGGTCGACGCGGCGCTCGAGGCGCGAGGAGTCCGGAGCGAATTTGAAGGCCTGCTGACTCGCGCCGGACTCATGGTCGTGGCGTCTTTTCTGGTAAGCGCCGGACTCAATTTCATGCTGGCCCGCTGGCTTCTCACCGCGCCAGCCGGCACGGAGGAGTTCAACGGACAACTGGCCAAGATGCAGTGGTGGAGCTGGCCGGTCATCGTGCTGCCCAGCATGGGAATGATGATGTTCGCGCTGTTCGGCCTTTTTGGCGGCATCAAGCGCCTGACCGGCCTGCAAATGGAAGACATTCTCCATGCGCAGGGCGAGAAGCGCGGACCTTGATCTCGCGACGCCTTCTACGGATTCGACAAGCCGCCACGCCGCCCTTTCCTGCCAACGAAGCGTGAACACCTCCTGGGACACCCTCAAGCTCGTCACCGAGCCCACCCGCCTGCGCATTCTGGCGCTTTTGCTGCGCGAGGAGCTGTCCGTCGCCGAACTGCAGGAAATCCTGGGCATGGCCCAGTCGCGCATATCCTCTTCGCTCGCCTTGCTTCGATCCGCCGAACTCGTGACCGACCGACGGGACGGCAAACGCGCCTATTACAGTCTACGCGCCGGACTGCCCTCCCCCACCCTGGCCTTTTTGCGCTCCGCGACGGACGCGGTCTCGGCGCAACCCGAGCTGGAAGCCGACCGGGCGGGACTCGCCCGCGCCCTCGCCAGGCGTCGCGCCACGCAGGAGGAGTATTTTAATCTGATCGCGGGCAGGCTCGGGAAAAACTACTGCCCCGGCCGCTCTTGGGAGTCCATCGGACACCTCGCCCTGCGCCTCACACCCGCCATCGACATCGCGGACCTTGGAGCCGGCGAGGGCCTCATCTCACAGCTGCTCGCCCGCCGCGCGCGACAGGTTTGGTGCATCGACAGCTCCCCCAAAATGGTGGAGGTCGGCGCCGCGCTGGCGGAGAAAAACGGTCTGGCCAACCTTTCCTACAAGCTTGGCGACATCGAACAGGTGCCCTTGCCCGACGCCTCGGTGGACCTGGCCATCCTCAGCCAGGCGCTGCACCACGCCCAACACCCCCAGAACGCGGTCGCGGAGGCCTTTCGCATCCTGCGGCCCGGCGGCCAGCTCCTCGTGCTCGACCTAAAGGAACACGGCTTCGAAAAGGCGCGCGAACTCTACGCCGACGTCTGGCTGGGCTTCCCCGAAAACACGCTGCACGGCTTTCTCGCGCGGGCGGGCTTTCAGGCCGTCGAGGTCGTGGGCGTATGCCGCGAGGAGCAGGCCCCGCATTTCGAGACGCTGCTGGCCAGCGGCCGCAAGCCGTCCTGAAACACACGCGTCAAATTTTCCGTCGCCTCTTTTTTCCAAAAACACCTAATCCACACCTCTTATGGGACGCCAATGGCTTCACGCGAAACGCGCCATCGTTAACAACAAAAAGGGTCAGATCGTCGGCAAACTGGTGAAGGAAATCACCGTGGCCGCAAAACTCGGCGGCGGCGACATCCACGCCAACGCCCGCCTTTTCGCCGCGGTCGAAAAGGCCAAAAAGGCCTCGGTGACGCGCGACGTCATCGAGCGCGCCATCCACAAGGGCGCCGGCACCGGCGGGGAAAAGATCGACCTCACCGCGGTCACCTTCGAGGGCTACGCGCCGCACAAGGTTCCCGTCGTTGTGGAGTGCTACACCGACAACGTCCAGCGCCTCGCCCCCGAGATGCGCGTGCTCTTCAAGAAGGGCATCCTCGGCACGACCGGCTCCAACAAATTCCTCTTCGACCACGCGGGCATCGTGGAGGCTCATACCGCCGCCGCCGGCGCGGATCTCGAGGCCGCCGCGATCGAGGCCGGGGCCAACGACTTCGCCCCGCTCACCCACGCCGAGAACGACGATATCCCCGAAGAGAGCGGCACCGGCGCGCGTTTCCTGTGCGACCTGACCGCCATCCACGCCGTCGCCACCTGGCTGAAAGGCAACGGTTGGACCGTCATCACCTCCGAGATGGGCTACATCGCCAAGCAGTATCCGGAACTCAACGACGAGCAGCGCGCCGAGGTCGGCGAATTTCTCCACGCCATCGAGGACAACGACGACGTGCAGCGCGTCTGGGCGGCGTTCCGCTAGGCGCTGTTTCGAAGCCATCCTTCTCACGCAATCTGGGCCGGCCGCTTGGCCGGCCTTTTGCTTTTTAGTCGGACGTTTCGCGATAGTCGGCGCGATAGGTTTGGCCGCCAG
>JAIXVY010000158.1 GCA_027482505.1 Opitutaceae bacterium
ATACATCGCCCGAGAGCACCTGCACATCCCCTCGATCTACTTCCGCCACCAGCGCGAGGTCGTGCACCGCAACGGCACCCTGCTCGCCAAATCGCCCTTCATCACGCTCCTCGAGGGTGAGAAATATGAGACGCGCACCGTCCGTTTCCGCACCGTCGGCGACGCCACCTGCACCGGCGCGGTCGAGTCGCCCGCCTCGAACCTCACCGAGATCATCCAGGAGGTAGCCTCCGCCCGCGTGACCGAGCGCGGCACCCGCGCCGACGACAAGCGCTCTGAGTCCGCCATGGAGGACCGCAAGAAGGCCGGGTATTTCTAAGCCGTCGCCCTGGTTTCTCCGCCCGCCACGAACGTCACTCTAGCACCTTTCAAAAAATGTCCGCTTCCGCTCCCGCTCCTGTTCATAGCGACGAACAATATCTCTCCATGGACCTCCTGCGTTTCACCACCGCGGGCTCCGTGGACGACGGCAAATCCACCCTCATCGGCCGCCTCCTCTACGACTCCAAGGCCATCTTCGAGGACACCCTCGAAAACCTCGAGCGCGTCACCGCCCAGCGCGGAGAGGAAAACCTCAACCTCGCGCTCCTCACCGACGGCCTCCGCGCCGAGCGAGAGCAGGGCATCACCATCGACGTCGCCTACCGCTACTTCGCCACGCCGAAGCGCAAGTTCATCATCGCCGACACCCCCGGCCACATCCAATACACGCGCAACATGGTGACGGGCGCCTCCACCGCCAACCTCGCCATCATCCTCATCGACGCGCGCAAGGGCGTCATCGAGCAGACCTGCCGCCACTCCTTCATCGCCTCGCTCCTCGGCATCCCGCACGTCGTCGTCGCCATCAACAAGATGGACCTCGTCGACTTCTCCGAGGCCCGTTTCAACGAGATCGTCGCCCAATACTCCGCCTTCGCTTCGCGGCTGAACATTCCCGACATCAAGTTCATCCCGATCAGCGCCCTCCACGGCGACAACGTCGTCGAGCCCTCGGCCCGCACCCCGTGGTATCAGGGCGGCTCGCTCCTCTACACCCTCGAGACCGTCTACATCGGCAGCGATCTCAACCACATCGACCCGCGTTTCCCGCTCCAGACCGTCATCCGGCCCAACAGCGATGCGCACCACGACTTCCGCGGCTTCGCCGGTCGCATCGCCGGCGGCGTCTTCAGGCCCGGCGACGAGATCATCACGCTGCCCTCCGGCCTGCCCGCCAAGATCAAGTCCATCCACGGCCCGCAAGGCGAACTCTCCGAGGCCTTCGCGCCCATGTCCGTCGCGATCACCCTCGACCGCGAGGTCGACAGCTCGCGCGGCGATCTCTTCGCCAAACCCAATAACCAGCCCGCCGTCACCCAGGACATCGAGGCCATGGTCTGCTGGTTCAACGCCAAGCCCCTCCAGCTCGGCGGCAAATACATCCTCCGCCACACCACCCGCGAGACCAAGGCCGTGGTGAAGGCCGTCCGCTACGAGGTCGACATCAACACCCTCCACAAAAAACAGGACGACATGGAAATCGGCATGAACGACATCGGCCGCATTCACGTGCGCACCGCCGTGCCGCTCATGATCGACCCCTACAAGCGCAACCGCACCACCGGCAGCTTCATCCTCGTCGACGAGTTCACCAATGCCACCGTCGGCGCCGGCATGATCCTCTGGCCGGACGGCAGCGAGAGAGCCCAGACCGAGCAGTTCGCCGACATGGGCGGTCTGTAATACCAGCGGCTGAGAGGAAACAGACTTCTGCTGGTAGGGCGGGCCCGCCGGGCCCGCCGCGGTTTACGAAAGCCGTCCATTCGCGCGGACGGCCCGGAGGACCGTCCCTAACTCACAACCCAGAAGCGATCAGCCGTTGGAATAATTCGTTCAACGGCGGGCGCCAGGGGCGCGGAGCATGCGCAGTCCGCGGTCCTCCTCGTTAAAAATTTCCGGCTTAGAATAGCATCCCGGCGATGCAGGCGATGAGGAAGCACGCCAGGCTTCCGCCCAGCAGCGCGCGCCATCCGAGGCGGGCCAGCTCGGCGCGTTTTCCCGGCGCCATCGCCCCGAGTCCTCCTACCTGTATGCCGATCGAGACGATGTTGGAGAACCCGCACAACGCATAGGTCATGATGATGCGCGTCCGCTCGTCGACGAGTTGGCCGGAGGCCTGCATCTTCGCCATCGAGAAATAGGCGTAGAACTCGTTCAGCACCGTCTTTTCGCCAAGCAGCCGGCCGGCTGCGAGCAGGTTTCCCGAATCCACTCCGAGCAGCCAGGCGATCGGCGCTCCCACCATGCCGAAGACAAATTGAAGCGAGAACGAGTCGAACTGGCCGCCGGTCCAATCCTTGATCAGCGCGTTCAGTCCCAGCCAGTCGCCCGGTCCCGACGAAAGGCACCAATTGCACATCGCCACGAGCGCGGTGAACACGATGAGCATGCCGCCCACGTTGACCGCCAGCTTCAGGCCGTCCGTGGTGCCGAGACAGATCGCGTCGATCAGGTTTTCCCCGGGCCTTTCCTTGCTCAGGTGCATGGCCTGGTCGACCGGCTCGGTCTGGGGCAGCAGCATTTTTGAAATCACCAGCGTGGCGGGCGCCGCGATGATCGAAGCCGTGAGCAGATGCGTGGCCCAGCGGACGCGCTCGGCCTGATCGTCGCCGCCCAGCAAGACGACATAGACGGCCATCACGCCGCCCGCGATCGTGGCCATGCCGCCGACCATTACGGCCAGCAGCTCCGAGCGCGTCATCTTTTCCAGGTAGGGTTTGATGAGCAGCGGCGCCTCCGTCTGGCCGAGAAAAATATTGGCCGACGTGCTAAGCGTCTCCGGTCCCGAGAGACGCAGCGTTTTCGACATCACCCAGGCGAAGGCTTTAACCACCACCTGGAGCAGGCCGAGGCGGTAGAGCAGGGTGGTGAGGGCGGAAAAGAAGATGATGCTGGGCAGGATGCTGATCGCGAAGATCGGAGCGTGCGTTGCGAAGCTGCGTCCGTCCTGCGCCGCGAACACCGCGCCCTGGGGCACGCCCATCAGCCAGCCGAAAACCAGCCGGCTGCCTTCGTCGGTAAACGAGAGCAGTTGAACGAAAAAGGTGCCCACCGCGTCGAAACCCGAGCGCACAAACGGAACCTTCAGGATCAAAACGGCGGCGAAAAATTGCAGCCCCATGCCGACCGCCACCACCCGCCAGGGGATCGCGCGACGATTGGTGCTGAAGAGCCAAGCGATTCCGAGAATGGAGACGATGCCGAGCAGTCCGCGGAGAAGGTGGGTGAATTCCATGAATTAGGCGGGGGTATAAAGCCGGATGAACCGTCCCGAGCTTGTCGCAGCGGGCGTGCCGGGCGAGGGTTTAAGCATGACTTTGCCTGAGAGACTGCAAAAGCACCTGGCTTGCGTTCCGGCCCTGGCGGACGCGGCCTTCATCGCCGCCAACTCGACCATCAACGGCGACGTCGTGCTCGGACCCGACGCCAGCGTGTTCTACGGCGCCGTGCTGCGGGGCGATATCAACGTCATCCGCATCGGTCGCGGCTCCAACATTCAGGACAACGCCATCGTCCACCTCTCCGACAACCACGGCACGGTGGTGGGCGACTACGTCACCGTCGGCCACGCCGCGACGCTCCACGGCTGCACGGTCGAGGACGGCTGCCTGATCGGCATGGGCTCCATCATTCTCGACGGCGCGCGCATCGGCGCGGGCAGCATCGTGGGCGCGGGCTCGCTCGTGACCATGGGCTTCGAGTGCCCGCCCGACTCCATGGTGATGGGCCGCCCCGCCAAGGTGGTTCGCCCGCTCAAGCCCGAGGAGATCGGGGCCGGTCGCCGACTCGCCGAGAAATACGTGGAGGTGGCGAAAACCCACGCCGCCCGCCAGGCCGCGGCCAAAGGCGCTTGAACTCGCGGTTAGTTTTTGCCGTCGCGCGATCCGTGGTTCTTCTCGGAACCACATGAAAGCCGCCGATTTCTTCGCCTTGCCCGCCTCGCTGGCCGCGTTCGCGTCCTTTTTCGACGCGCAGGCGGAGCCCTGGGCCTGGCTGAAAAACATCGGCGCCGCGCTCGCCTCGCTGCCCGCGCCCGCGCCGCGCGTCGGGTTGCCTCCCGGGGTGCATATCGAGGGTGCGGTGCACCTCGCGCCCGACGTCAAGCTGCCCGCCTACTGCACCCTCATCGGTCCCTGCTGGATCGGGCCGGGCGCCGAGATTCGCCCGGGCGCCTTCATCCGCGGCAACGTCATCGTCGGCGCCGGCTGCGTGCTCGGCAACGCCTGCGAATTCAAGAACTGCCTGCTCATGGACAAGGTGCAGGTGCCGCATTTTTCCTACGTCGGCGATTCCATCCTCGGCAACGGCTCGCACCTCGGCGCCGGGGCCATTTGCTCCAACCTGCGTCTCGATCAAAAGGCCGTCTCGGTGCGCACCTCCGAGCGGATTTATGAAACGGGGCTGCGCAAGTTCGGCGCCATCCTGGGCGACGCCGCGGAGGTGGGGTGCAACTCCGTCCTCAATCCCGGCAGCGTGCTCGGCAAACGCGCCCTTGTCGCGCCCGGCACGGTGATGACCGGCTACCTGCCGGCCGCGACCATCGCCCGCCAGCGCGGCAACGTATCCCACCTGCCACGGCGGGATTGAAACCCGGCGGCGCCGCGTTCCTCGTTTAAGCCCCCGTCTTCGTTCTCACGCTCTCAGCTCCCCGCTCCAAGCTCCCCGCTCCACGCTTTTTCGCCATGCGCACCCTCACCGGCATCCAGCCCTCAGGCATCCTTCACCTCGGCAACTACCTCGGCGCCATGCAGCCGGCCATCGCCGCGCAGGAAAAGGGCGACTGCTGCTACTTCATCGCCGACTACCACTCGATGACCTCGCTCGTGGATCCGGCCAAACGCCGCGAATACACCCGCGGCGTCGCGCTCGACTGGCTCGCCTGCGGACTCGATCCCAAGAAGGCCGTGCTCTGGCGCCAGAGCGACGTGCCCGAGGTCTGCGAACTCGCCTGGATGCTCGGCACCCTCGCTCCCATGGGCCTTCTCGAGCGCGCCCATAGCTACAAGGACAAGACCGCCCGCGGCATCGCCGCCAACGTCGGCCTCTTCACCTACCCGGTGCTCATGGCCGCCGACATCCTGCTTTTCGACACCACCCATGTTCCCGTTGGCCGCGACCAGAAGCAGCACGTCGAGATGACGCGCGACATGGCGATCAAGTTCAACCTCACCTACGGCGAGACTTTCGTCATTCCCGAGTCCGTCATCCGCGACGAGTCCGCCGTCGTGCCCGGGCTCGATGGGCAAAAAATGAGCAAGAGCTACGGCAACACTCTCGAGCTCTTCGGCGAGGAAAAGGCCACTAAGAAGAAGATCATGGGCATCCCGATGGATTCGCGCACGCCCGCCGAGCCCAAGCCTGACGCCGACCAAAACATCGCCATTCGCCTTCTCAAGGTCGTGGCCGAGCCGGCCTACGCTCAGGAGATGGAGGACAAGCTCCGCGCCGGCGGCCTTGGTTACGGAGATCTCAAAAAAGCCCTTTTCGAGCAGGTCTGGAACCATTTCGCCGCCGCGCGCGCGCGCCGCGCCGAACTCGTCGCCGACGCCGGCTATGTGGACCAGGTCCTCCGCGAGGGCGCCGAGCGCGCCCGGGCCATCGCCGGCCCGGTGCTGGACCGCGCGCGCAAGGCCTGCGGCCTGCGCTGACGGCGAGCGTCCCGCGCGGGTCAGGCCGCGCGGTCGAAGCGCGCCAGCAGTCCATCCGTCGGTTGATTGACCAAATCCTTCGCCAGCGACCGGCGCAGCCGCGCGCGTATGTCCTCGGGCAGGCGTTCGAGGATGGCGTTGTGCGTGGACGGCCCCGCGGCGAAGTCCCACCCGGCCTGCGGGTGGCGACTGAGAAACACGAGCAGCGCCCCCGCGATGTCGTCGAGATTGCGCC
Source organism: Opitutaceae bacterium (assembly GCA_027482505.1). Taxonomy (GTDB): domain Bacteria; phylum Verrucomicrobiota; class Verrucomicrobiia; order Opitutales; family Opitutaceae; genus IMCC26134_A. Next base: position 5,926 of record JAIXVY010000158.1, read on the forward strand.
GGTCGGTCTCGCGCTGCAGCGGCAGGCGCTCGTCGATCGACATGCCGGTCCGGGCCGTGGGCGCGCCGGGTGACGCGCCCTGCTGTTTGGAGCCTTGGAAGCGGCCGGCGAAATCCGCCTCCGCCGCGACGTAGCTCGCTTTGCCCCGGGGAAAATCGAGGGCGTAGACCTCTTCCAGGCCCGGAGTGGTCTGGCCGACCTCGGTGTTTTCTGCGAAAATGCGAAGATGGGCGTGGTCGGCGACGGCGATGTAGCGCGTATTCATGACAAGGTAGGGTGGGGAATGCGCCGCACGCTAATGCATCGCGAGGTCCGGGTCTGTCCGCCGCCCGCCCCAGCGAGTGGTGGGAAAATGTCCTCGATCGTCTCAGGGCTCGCGGCGCGGATCGGGCGGGGCGACGCGGCCGCCCGAGCGGCGTTCGATTTCACGACGCAAGGCGAGCGCCGCCCAGGGATCGAAGCCCGGCGTGCCCCGAAGGCGCTCCAGTTCGGCGTGGTCGTGGCGAAGGCGGGCGAGCGTCTCGTCGTCGGTTGGCTCGCCGAATGAGCCCAAGGCGCCGAAACCGTCGCGACATTCGGCGTAGCGCCGGACGCGCCGGAGCCAGACGGCGAACATAACGGACAAAAGCAGCCAGGCGGCCGCCTCGACCAGCGCGCCGGGGCTTTGCGTCGCGGCGGCGCCAAAGGCCTGGGCCAGGCCGTAGCCGCCGCAGCCCAGATGCAGCAGGTAAACGAGGCGCGCGAGCATGACAGACGCGGGGTTGAGAGACCGGTGCGGGCTCATGGCGCGGGTGATCGGCGGCGGCGGGCAAGCGCGTGCTCAGAGGAAGGCGACGGCGCCGCCCAGTTCCATCATCACGGCTTCCTGCCCCAGGTGTTCCTTGAGCCGGCGTGCGCAGGTTTCGACCGAGGCCGCGGCGGTGTTCGCGCCTTTTTTGGCGGCGCGGGGGCTAAGGGTGATCACGCGTATTTCCTCGTCTCGGCCCCGCCAGCGACCGGCTCCGGCGAAGGTGGTCCAGCCGTGAAAATGCTCGTCCAGGATGGCTTCCACGCGCGCCTCGTCGTCCGGGGAGAAGGTTCGGTCCCCCGTGTTGCGGGCGCCCAGGTAAATTCGATACGCGGTGTCCATCGATGCTTCGACCGGCGCGGGCGGCGCGGGTTCGCGCGAAAGCGGCGTGAGGGGGCGAACCGACGTGACGAGGCGCGGTCTCAGAAGACATGAATCCCGCGCGTCTTCGTCCCCGCGTGTCCGCGACCGGGCGGGTTTCACTTCGGCTAGGCCTGGCGCAACGCGATGGTTTTCTCCGCAACCGGGATCTGCCGCGGGCGCTGGCGCATGCCCTGCGAAACGCCCCGGTGCGCGAGGGCAGGCTGTCGGTCCGGGTTGCGCGCGCGGAGCTGGAGGCGCTGATCGTCGCGGTGGCGGACGCGATGGCGCGGGATCGTCGCGCGGAGCGGGAGCTGGCTCCGCTGGCGCGCTATTTGGAGGGCCTGGAGGACAGGTTTTTGGATCCTCCGGAGGATCCGCGCGCCGGGGTTTTGCCCGAGTAGGGCGTTTTCAAGGAAACCGTGGCCGGGATGCGAGGCGGCCACATCCCTGTTTTAACCGTCAGCGGGCGCAAAAAAGGCGCGTCCTTTTCGGACGCGCCTGGTAAGAAGGGCCGGAGCCGCGGCTTACTTGGCGGCGAGGCTCTTGCGGAGATCCTCGAGCTGGCCGGCGGAGCCGAGCAGCTTGTTGCGCGAGGCGATGAACTTCGCGTATTCGGCGATGAAGATCTTGCCCGGCGGGCGGAAGTCGAACTCGGAGGGCTTGTCGCGGAAGAACTCGCGGTGAACGCGGGTCCAGACGAGGCGGCCGTCGGTGTCGATGTTGATCTTGGTGACGCCGAGCTTGGCTGCGGGGAGATACTCGTTCACGTCGACCCCCATCGAGTCCTTGATGGTGCCGCCGGCGGCGTTGATGCGGGCGACCTCGTCCTGCGGGACGGAGGAGGATCCGTGCATGACGAGCGGGAAGCCGTTCATGCGGGCCTTGATCTTCTCGAGCACGTCGAAGTGGAGGGACTGCTTGCCCTTGAACTTGAAGGCGCCGTGCGAGGTGCCGATGGCGCAGGCGAGCGAGTCGCAGCCGGTCTGCTTGACGAATTCCTCGGCCTCGGCCGGGTCGGTGAGGCAGGAGTGGC
>JAIXVY010000227.1 GCA_027482505.1 Opitutaceae bacterium
GCGCGATTAGCTTCGCCGACGAGGCCGAAGCGTTCCGGGCGGGTGGGCCTGCCCAGCCTTTTCCGGGGGCACTTAAGCCAACGCCATCGGCTGCCTTCCTCTCACGTGGCAAACCCTGGCAGCCGCGCCGGTGCGCGCAACGGCGTCGTCGCAGTTTTTTCCCCGCCGTCCTGCGGCCGGCTTCCTCGCGCCCGCTTCGCTCCAAAAAACAGCGCTGCCGCCGTCCTTCACTGGCGTTGCGGCCCTTCGGGTGCGCCCGCCGTCTTCATCGGCTGCCGGTCGGGTTGCCAACGGAAGGCCGCGATGGGCGCGGGCTTCCAGAACCGGAACAGGAGGACACTCCCATGACCTTGATCGAAACGCTTCTCCCGGCGCTCTACGCCTACCTGGCGGTCGCGACCCTGAGCCTGCATCTCGAACTCGCCCGCCGCGTCTGGCGCCACATCCGCTTCCGCCGCTTCCGCGCGGCGAAGGCCCGCTGAGGAGGCCGGCCATGATGAACAACGAACGCTTCCGCGAACTCGCCCTGAAGGCCGACGAACGCGCCGGGACCACGGGCGAGAACCACTACGTCATCGACGACGAATGGGGCCTCGAGCTCATCAGCCACGACGAGCTGATGGACGGCATCTACGCCGCGACCCCGCGCAACGCGATCCTCTACACCGCCCGCGGCTACTGACGCCGCCGGGCATCGACAGCCCCTGCCGGGCGACCGGCGGGGGCTGTGTCATGTCTGGCCTTCCGACGCGTCTGGCGTAGAGTCTTGAACCGAAATCCAGTTCATTTCTGTCCGACCATCATGTCGGTTTCCCTGTCTTCAGGGGAGGAAAGCCCGAGCCCCGCGCAGGGTCTTTCCTGGGTAGGCGGGTATCGGCGCAAGCCGCCGTGGGCGGTCTCCGGTCCATCCATCGGCGGTGCGCCTTCATCGCGTCATAGGCGCCGAAAAAGCTCTACCCACATGCTTATTGGCAAATGTTGGTGCCTATGGCAGTATCCGCACGTGGGCAGACGTCATTCCTGACGCTATCTTCATTGCGCTTCTGCGCGAGCTACTCGCCAAACACTGGCGCAGTGCCCATATCTCCATGACGGATGCTGAGTGCGGGAGCGAGGACTGTTTTCAGTTACGCGAAACCTTCCGGTTTCGGTCCTGAAAACGCGCATCCAGACCCCCTCCGGGGTCATTCCGCGCCCTCGGCGACACCGGTTGGTGTCGCGTGCCATTCGCCCCTTCGGGCTCAAGGCGATTCGGCTATGCTCGCCATCCGTAAACGGAGGTGATGATTCCGCATGGCGCGGCCGAAGAAACAGATCTCCCAGAAACGCTCGCGACACGTCATGCTCCGCCTGACGGTGGACGAGTTCGACGCGCTGACGGGCGAGGCCCGGGCGCTCGGCCGACCCATCGCCGCCCATGTCCGGGACCGGCTCTTCAAGCGCTCCGCCGCGTAGCGCCGCGAGCTCCTCGTCGACGAGGCGCACCGGCAGATCATGGGGGTGATGAACAACCTCCATCAGCTCGCCGTCCTCTCGGAAATCGGCGCACCCTGCGGGTCCGATATCCAGCATGCGCTTCGCCACGTCGTGTCGATTTATCGCCGGCTCGGAAGCCGCGACCAGGCCGGGCTGATGCTGACCGCCGGCATCCTCCTGAAGCTCCGCGCCGAAGGCGTCATCCTGAATGCTGTCGCCCGGCAGTGGAACCGCAAGCAGCGGGAGCTCTGGAACCGGACCGAACTCCTGACCGCCATGGCGGGCGTTCTGAAGACGTTGCGGCTTCTGGAGTCCACCCCGACAGCCACCCCTCAGAAAGCATCCAGCGCGCCGGCCAAGGCCCTTCCCAAGCCGGGTTCAAGGCCGGCGCCCAAGGCCGGGGTCAAGCCGACGCTCCGGCCGAAGCCCATGCCGCCCGGCGGACGGCGGTGACCCATGATCGGCAAGCCCATCTATGGCAAAGGCTTCAAGGGGCTCGCCGCCTATCTCGCGCAGGGGGCGCTGCCGACAATGACCGGCTGACGCCTGAGGCCATGCGCTATGTCGCCGATCGGCTACTGGAGGAGATCGGGCTTGGCGAGCATCAGGCCATGGTCATCGCCCATGACGACACCGAGCACAAACATCTCCACCTCGTGATCAACCGGGTCCACCCGGTGACCGGCAAGGCCTGGTCCACCTCCCGGGACTGGGAGCGGATCAACCTTAGCCTCGCGAAGATGGAGAAGGAATTCGAGTTCACGCCGGTCGATCACTGGGGGATCGAGAAGGGCATGGAGCGCGAGCTCGCCCGCGAGAAGGAGCGCCGCAAGCGCCGCGAACCGGAGATCGGCGAGAAGCAGCGGGCGCTCCGCGAGAAGGACAAGCCGCTCATCCCCTTCGGCGTCGAGGACCGCGCCCCGAAGATCCGGGAGCTCAGCGCCCTCGTTCGCGGAGCCATGTCCTGGCAGGGCCTCGACAAGGCCCTCAGCGAAGCCGGCTTCTCGATGCGGGTGAAGGGCCAGGGCCTGATCCTCACCGATGGCACCCACTACCTGAAACTCTCGCAGCTCGGAAAGGACATCCGGCTGGAGCGGCTCGAAGAGCGCTTCGATCAGGCCTTCGAATCCTTCGACCTCGAAAAGGCCCGCGCTCTGGAGAAGGACCGGCGCGTCCGCATGCCGAAGGCGCCCGAGCCGCCCAATACCGACGGCATGACGCCCTACGACCGCAAGCGCGCGCTGGAGA
>JAIXVY010000262.1 GCA_027482505.1 Opitutaceae bacterium
ATAAGGAGAGAGCGCGCATGGGCCGAGGCTCGCAGAAGCCGCGGACCTCTCCCATCCGGAGGACGATGGCGCGCCGGCGCGGTGCGCGCTCCCCCGCGGGGCGCCGATTTCCCCGGCGCGCGCACCGGCCCGGGCCGGATGCCGCGAAGCCTTGGCGAGGCGTAGAACGGGGCGATGAACGCGAACCTCTGGGATGATCCGACGTGGCGTCTGGCGGGCGGGCTCCTGCTGGCGGCGCTGCTGCTCGACCGGCTGCTGCGCCTGGTGCGCGCGCGGCTGGAGCGGGAGGCGGCGGACGGTCGTGCGGGACGGACGGGCGGACGCCGCGCCTGGCTGGAGGCGATCACGCCTCCGCTCAGCCTCTGCGTGTGGTTTTACGGCGTCTACGGCGCGGCGCGGGTGGTCGCGGCGGACCGGCTGCCGCCCGAGTGGCGCGGCGCGGAGGCGTGGTTGGAACGGGGAGCGGGAGCGGGCGCGTTCGTCGCGCTCTTGTGGCTTTTGCACCGCGGGGCGCGGGTCTTGGAGGCGGGGCTGAGAGCCCGGGCAGCGACCTCGGAGTCGCGCGCCGACGACGTGCTGCTGCCCGTGCTGGGCGCGGGGCTGCGCCTGGTGTTGCCCGTGGTGGCGCTGTTTTTCCTCGTGCGGCTGTGGCCGCTCGACGGCGCGGGCGAGGCGTTGGCGCGAAAGCTGGCCGCGGTGGTGCTCATCCTCGGCCTCGCCTGGCTGGCGTTTCGCGCCGTGGGCCTGCTGGAGAAGGTGCTGGTGGAACGCGGCGAGGCCCGCGCGCCGGGGCCGGCGGAACGGCGCGAGGTGGTGACGCGCGTGCGCCTGCTGCGACGGGTGGCGACCTTTCTGGTGGGCGTGTTCGCGCTGGCGGCGACGCTCATGCTCTTCGAGGAGGTGCGCGAAGTGGGGCGCGGCCTGCTGGCCTCGGCGGGCGTGGCGGGCCTCGTCATCGGCTTCGCGGCGCAGCGCAGCATCGGCGGCATTTTCGCCGGCCTGCAGATCGCGCTGACCCAGCCCATCCGCCTGGGCGACGTGGTGCGGGTGGCGGGCGAGACCGGCGTGGTGGAGGAGATCACGCTCACCCACGTCTCGCTGCAAATCTGGGACGGCCGCCGGCTCATCGTGCCGATCAACCACCTGATCGAGAATCCGGTGGTGAACCTGACCAAGAGCTCCGCCCCGCTGGTGGGCGTGGTCGTGCTGCGGGTGGATTTTCTCCTGCCGGTGGCGGAATTTCGCGAGCACATGAGAGGGTGCGCGCGACGCGCGCCGCAGTGGGACGGAAAAGTCTTCGGCGTGGACGTGGTGGACGCGTTGCCCAACTGCATCGAGGTGCGCGTGGTGGCGAGCGCGGCGGACCCGGGCGCGTCGTTCGGGCTCCAGTGCTTTTTGCGCGAGGAGGCGGTGACCTTCATTCGCGAGCGTTATCCGCATTGCCTGCCGCGCATCCGGCAGGAGCAGCGGCGCGAGGCGGGGCCGGAGACCGGAGGCGAAGCCTCGCCGTCCGACCCGTCGCCCGAGGCAGCGGGCCACGCGACGCTGGTGGCCGCGCACTGAGCGGCGCGGCGCGGACCAAGCGCCTAGCCCTCGCGGCGGATATCGGGCGGGTGGCGGCGGGCGCGTTCGAGGAGGGCGCCGACGCGGGCGGAGTTGAGCACGTCGACGACGACGCGGCCGGAGGAGCGGGCGGCGGCCTCGGTGATCTCGCGCGCCTTCGCCTCGGTGGGGGCGGAGACGACGGAGTAGGCCGGCTCGCGGCGCTCCAGGTCGAAGTCGATGACGAGAAACGTGGTCGGACCGAGCGGCTCGGCCGCGACCGAGCGGGGCGGGGGAATGGGATCGGAAAGGGACATGGCGAAAGGGCGCGCGGCTTCGCGCGGGGTGGAAAAAGAAGCCCCGATCCGGGGCGGGATCGGGGCGCGGGCGGGCGGACGGGGAGGAAACGCGGCGGGACGGTCACTCGTCGGACTCGATGCCCTGCTCGGCCTCGATGTTGATCGAGGAGGCGATCTCGGTGAGCTCCTCGTCGGCGGCGGACTCCTCCTCGAGCGTGGCCTCGAGCAGGGCGCGCACCTCGTCGTAGCCGAGCAGCTCGGCGAATTCGCGGAGCGTGCCGTAGCCGGCGATCTCGTAGTGCTCGATCTTTTGCGCGGCGCAGATGAGGGCGGCGTCGCGCACGCTGTCGGAGGCGTCGTCGGAGATTTTCTCCGAGCCCTCGGCGACGAGGCCCTCCATGGCGAGGCACTTTTTCCCCTTGGGGGTGAACTCGAGGATCTTGGCGATCTGGTCGAGGCGGGAGACCTGCTCCTGGGTCTGGGCGAGGTGTTTTTGGAAGCCTTCCTTGAGGCGCTCGTCGGAGGCGGCCTTGGCCATCTTGGGCAGGGCTTTCACGAGCTGGGTCTCGGCGCTGTAGAGGTCCTTGAGTTCCTCGATGAGGAGGTCGTGGAGAGTTTCGATTTTAGGCATGGCGTGCGTGGGTGCGCCGGGGATTTCGCAGTCGCGGTGCCAGCGGGCCGGGCGGAGCGGCAAGGGGCTCGGGCGCAGGGCGATAAAATCGCGGGCGGCGAGGGCGGCGCGGGGCGAGGGCGGCGCGGAGGTGGCAAGACGCACCCGCGGCGCCCGGCGGGGCGGTGCGCGATGCAGCGCATCCGCCGGTTCACGCGAGACCGTCGCGCGGCCAGCGCAGGTCGGCGACGAGCGGGAAGTGGTCGGACGCCACGCGGGTGAGGTGGGTGCGGGGCGACTCCACGCCGAGCACGGAGAAGTGCGGGGTCAGGAATATATGATCGAGGCGGGCCACGGCGCAGACGGTTGAAAACGTCTTGAGCGGGGAGCCGCGGGATTGGACGAGCTGCGCGTCGCGCAGGCGCGCGGCGACGCGGCGGTAGTTGCGCCCGGGCGGGCCGAAGTTGAAGTCGCCGCAGAGCACGACGGCCGCCTCGGGCGGGAGGGCTCCGAGCCATTGGGGTCCGAGCAGGGCGTCGACCTGGGCGGTGCGGTCGGAGCGGCCGAGCGCGAGGTGGGTGGAAACGACGTTCAAGGTGCGCAAGCCCATCTGCACCTGGGCCCAGATCGCGCCGCGCGGCTCCTTGTAGGAGGCCTGGCGGGCGAGCGGCAGGAGACCGACGGAGTTGACCGTGAAGGGCCGGCGGCTGAGCAGGGCGTGGCCGTAGGCCTCGGCGCCGTGAAGGGTGGGGCAAAAGACCACGCGGAAACCGAGCTCGGCGGCGATGTGTTCGGCCTGGTTGAAGCCGATGGCGGAGACCTCCTGCAATGCGATCAAATCGGCGTCGATTTCGGCGAGCACGCGGAGCACGCGCCGGACGGACTGGCGTCCATCCATGCCGATGCAGCGGTGGATGTTGTAGGTCGCGAGCCGGAGGGTCTCGGGGTGGAGCGGGGGCGCGGCGGTCTCGCGGCGCAGGCGCTGGCGTCCGAGGGCGTGGCGGGCGGCGGCGTAGATCTGGGCCGGGCGCAGCCAATCGCCGCGCGCGGCGCTGAGGCGGGCCCGGCGGGGCAGCAGGGCGACTCCGCCGCGCCGCCAGGAAGCGGGCGCGCCGCGGAGGGCGATCCACGCGCCCGACTCGGGCTGGTCGAGCAAGGCCTCCGCGTCGCGTTCGACCAGGTAGGGCAGCCAGGCCTTCAGGTCGGGGGTGGCGGGAGGCGTCAGCAGGCCGGGCTCGGCGACGATGTCGCGCTGCCAGCGCGGAGTGCCGTCGGCCTCGCGCCAGAGCACCGCGCCCACGCCGCCGCCGGCCTGGAGGACGAGGCGGGCCACGCGCATTTTTTCGGCGTCGCCGATCTCTCCCTCGGCGTAGAGGTGGGCCACGCCGTCGCGCGCGAGCAGGCGCAGCGGACGGGCGTCGTTGACCGGCGCGGGGGCGTCGTCGCGCGGCAGCACGCGCCAGGCGTCGCCAAAGGCGGTTTGCAGGCGCCGGGCGTAGTCGGCGGGAAAGGCGTCGCCCTGGGCCGCGCCGGGGGCGAGAAGAAACCAGGTCTCGTAATCGCGGCGGCGGGACAGGCGCGCGCGTTCGTAGAGTCGGGCGAGGCGGCGATCCTGCCGGGCCCACCAGTCGAGCAGCCGCCCGGAGGAGAGGCCGGGGGGCGGGGCGGCGTCGTGGCGCAGGTGCACGACCGCCAGACCGCGGCGAAGGTCGAGCGCGGCGCCCAGGCGGTTGCGCAGGCGCTCCACCCAGCCCTCCTCGCGTCCGCCGAGCGGGCCGTGAAATTCCGCGGGGGCGGCGCCTCCGGGGAGAAAAGTCCCCCACGCGGAGCCGTGGCGGAGGAGGCCCTCGTGGCGGCGTTCGAGGCGCGCGTCGAGGGCGAGCGCGTCGGCCCGGCGGGAAATGTCGGCCGAGGCGGTTTCCCCGAGCGGGATGAACAACTCGCCGGGGACGGCGGCGGGCAGCCCGTGCAGCAACTCGGCCTCGCGGGCGATTCGGCACCAATGGCATCCGGCGTGGTAGTCGACCGCGCGGTAGTTCTGGCCCTCGAGCAGAGATTGGAGAAAAGGAAACGCGCCGCGGGCGCGGGCCCATTCCCAGACGCCTTGATCGCAGCCCGCCAGCTCGACGAGGAACACGCCCGGATGAAAGCCGGCCTGCGGCGCCGGCGGCAGGCGAAGGAGGCGCGGCATCCATTCGCCCAAGGTCACCCATTCTCGGAGGGTGCGCCAGCGGCCTCCGAGGCGGGTCAGCATGGTAACGCGGCGTCGGCGCGCGCGAAACGGGGGCCGCCGCGGGCGAGGCCGGGCGCGGCCGGGCGGGCCCGTTCCCAAGCGAGCGAGAGCTCCTGGTGAAGGCGGTCGGACCGGACGCAGGGCGCGGGGCCGCGGGAGCCGCGCCGGAGGCGCGTCTCCTCGTAGATCTCCGCGATGCGGACGGCGTGGGCGGGCAGGGCGGAGCGCGCGCGCGGATCAGGCGCGACGTGGATGGGGCGCGTCACGCCCAGCTCGAAGAGGCGGACGGCGAGGGCGGGGCTGGGCGCGATGACGGCGTCGCAGCGGTTGGCGAAGCATACGCCGAGTTTTTCCACGAAGGAGCGCAGGGCGGCGGCCTCGGGCCCGGGAAGGGCGAGAGGAGAATCGTAGCGTAGGTCGGCGGTGAAAACGAGCGGCGCGCCCGTTTCGGCGGCGAGGCGCAGGGCGTGCTCCCCGGCGAGGAAGGGCTCGTGCGCGTGCACGATGTCCGGGGCGGACGACGCCAGGGCGTCGCCGAAGACCTGGCGCTGAAAGCCCTGGGCGAGGACGGGCGGGGGCGGCCAGGCGGGGGACAAAAGATGGACCTCGTGGCCGGCGTCGGCGAGCGCGGCGGCCGCGGCGAAGACATCGCACTCGTCCGGATCGAGTTCGGAGGGGGAGGCGTTGGTGAGCTGGCAGATGTTCATGGGAGGCGAAACCCGGGCGAAGGCGGAGGACCGCCCCGCCCGGGGCGGGTTGAAGAGCAGGCGAAAAGACGGGGACGGGTCAGGCGACCCGGGCGGGCAAGGGGTCGTGGTTTTGACGGGAGCGCGCGCCGACCGAGCCGCCCCAGGTCGCCGCAATGGCGCCGACGAGGAAGGCCACGAAGGTCCAGACCGCGGCGTGGGTGACGTAGTCGGACGCGGCCTCGGCGGCCTCGCGGGCCTTGGTCTCGGCGCGGTCGGTCATTTCCTTCACGTCGCGCTGCACCTCGTCGTAGGAGGCGATCATGCGGTCGACGCGCCGGGAGGCCTCGGCCTGGTCGAGCGGGGTGTGCTCGTCGATGGCGCGCACGAGGGCGGCGCGAGCGTCGCCCGAGCGTTCCGCCGGATCCTGCGAGAAGAAGCGCAGCAGGGCCCAGGAAATCTCCCGCATGGCGCGGGCGTCGGGCGCCGGCGCCTGGCCGCCGGAGGGCGCGGAGGCGGGGCTGAGTTCGCGGGCGAAGCTCTGGATGAGCCCCGTGTTGGGGCCCGCGAAGCGGGCGAGCAGATCGCCGCCCGACTCGGCGGCGGGCGCGACGGCCTGGGCGGTTTGCTTGACCGCGCCGCCGGTCAGGCGCGCCACGCCGCCCACCAGCATGCTGGCTCCTCCGGTAAGGGCGAAGAGCACGACGACGGTGGCGAGACTCCAGACGAGGAAGCCGTGCAGGCCGCCGAGACCGCGGGTGGGCTCGGGCGCGACGCGGCCCGCGACCCAGCCGCCGATCCAGAGGGCGATGAGCGCGCTCACCGACCAGGCTATGCCGACGCCGACGCTGAAATTTTGCGCGGGCTCCGCGTCGCGCAGCGGATCGATGATCTGCACCCCGAGCCCGATGCCGAACAGGGTGGCGAGCAGGTGCACCGCGAGGGCGGCGACGGCGCCGGCGAAGACCGCGCCGAGGCACAGCGGAGGCGTGGCGACGGGCTCGGCCACGGGCGTGGCGCGGATGGGAGTCTCGGCGCGCGACTCGGCGCGCG
>JAIXVY010000426.1 GCA_027482505.1 Opitutaceae bacterium
CTCGCCCGCTACGACGGCGTGCGCTACGGCCACCGCAGCGCCGAGGCCGAGAGCCTGCTCGATCTCTACTTCAAGTCCCGCGCCGAGGGCTTCGGCTCCGAGGTGAAGCGCCGCATCATCCTTGGCACCTACGTGCTCAGCTCCGGCTACTACGACGCCTACTACGGCCGCGCGCAAAAGGTCCGCACGCTCATCCGGCAGGATTTCATCGACGCCTACCGCGAGGTCGACGTGATCCTCACCCCGACCTCGCCCACGCCGGCGTGGAAACGCGGCGAGAAGACGGAGAACCCGCTCTCCATGTATCTCGCCGACATCTACACCATCGGCGTGAACCTCGCCGGCCTGCCCGCCATCAGCGTGCCCTGCGGCTTCACCGCCGGCGGCCTGCCCATCGGCCTGCAACTCATTGGTCAGCCCTTCGCCGAGGCCGACCTGCTCTCCGCCGCCCACGTCTACGACCGCGCCCACACCTGGTCGCGTCGAGTCCCGAATCTCTGAATTTTGGTCACGGAGAACACGGAGCTCGGACACGGAGAACACGGGGAAAAAACCACGGCAGAAACCATGATTGAGGAGAAACTGACCGAGCAGATCATCGGGGCGGCGGTTGAGGTTCACCGCGAACTTGGGCCAGGGCTTCTCGAGTCCGCCTACCAGCGGGCGCTTGCTCATGAGCTGACGCTTCGCGGGCTTCAGTTCGAGGAGCAGAAGCTCTGTGCGGTGACCTACAAGAATCTCCTCATCGAGAACGCCTATCGCTTGGACTTTTTGGTTGGTGGAAAGGTGGTCGTTGAGCTGAAGGCCGTGGACGCACTACTCGACGTTCATGAAGCGCAGGTTCTGACCTACCTCAGATTCACTTCCTGTCGCGTGGGTCTGCTCTTTAACTTCCGCACCACCTTGCTCACCAAACACGGCCTCAGCCGTCTCGTTCTCTGAACTCCGTGACCTCCGTGTCCGAGCTCCGCGCCCTCCGTGTCCACCATAACGCCCCTTTCGCCCAAATGACCTACGAAGCCGTCATCGGTCTTGAAGTCCACGTCCAGATCAAGACCCGCTCCAAGATGTTCACCCGCGTGCCCGCCGGCTACGGCGAGCCCGAGAACACCCTGACCGACCCCACCGTGCTCGCCCTGCCCGGCGCCCTGCCGGTCATGAACAAGGCCGCGGTCGACGCCATCATCAAGGCCGGCCTCATGCTCGGCTGCGAGATCGCGCCCGTCTGCAAGTGGGACCGGAAAAACTACTTCTACCCCGACTCGCCCAAGAACTACCAGATCTCCCAATACGACCAGCCCATCTGCCTAGGCGGCGGCGTGGAGATCGAGCTGCCCGGCGCCGCGCGCAATATCATGGGCGAGCACAAGACCATCCCGCTCACCCGCATCCACCTCGAGGAGGACGTCGGCAAGCTCAACCACGGCGCCGGCGGCTCGCTCATCGACTACAACCGCGCCGGCACGCCGCTCATGGAGATCGTATCCGATCCGGCGATACGCTCCGCCGACGAGGCCTACGCCTACCTCGTCTCGCTGCGCAACAGCATCGTCTACGCCGGCATCTCCGACTGCGACATGGAGAAGGGCCAGCTCCGCTGCGACGCTAACATCTCCATCCGCCCCGTCGGCGAGACCCGGCTCGGCACCAAGGTCGAGCTGAAGAACCTCAACTCCATCTCCTTCGTCCGCGACGGCATCGCCCACGAGATCGCCCGCCAGATCGCGGTCGTGAAGGCCGGCGGCGTGATCGTGCAGGAGACGCGCGACTACGACGGCCTCACCGGCACCAGCCAGTCGCTCCGCTCCAAGGAGATGGCGCACGACTACCGCTACTTTCCGGACCCCGACCTAATGCCCGTGAAGGTCGACGCGGAGTGGAAATCGCGTCTTGCCGCCGAGCTCCCCGAGCGCCCCTTCGACAAGCAGCGCCGTTTCATGGCCGCCGCGCCCGAGGGCTATGGTTTGCCCTACACCCTCGCCAGCGTGCTCATCCCGGATCGCGCCCTCAGCGACTGGTTCGAGGCCGCGGTCAAGGCCGCCGGCCCCGTGCTCGCCCAGCCGGTGGGCAACTGGATCGCCAACGACCTCCTGCGCGAGCTCTCCGCCTCCGGCATCGCCCTCGCCGACGCGAAGGTCACGCCCACCGCGCTCGCCGAGTTGGTTAAACTCATCGACGCCGGCACGCTCCTGCAAAACGCCGCCAAGGAGGTGTTCGCCGACCTGTTCGCCACCGGCGAGGCGCCGGCCGCCATTGTCGCGCGCAAGGGCCTCGCCGTCGCCCAGACCGACACCGCCGAGCTGGAGCAATGGTGCCGCGACGCCATCGCCGCCAACGCCAAGGCCGCCGAGGAATTCCGCGCCGGCAAGGAGAGCGCCATCAATGGCCTCAAGGGCCCGGTGATGAAGGCCGCCAAGGGCAAGGTAAACCCGAAGCTCGTCGACGAGACCCTCCGCCGCGTCCTCGCGGCGGGGTGAGGCGGCCGCGGACGCAGGGCTCGTTTACCCCTGCGCCGCCCGCCCCCCACGCGGCACGTGTCGCGTGCACTGTCCCGCCATCTTTATCAGATCGAAGACCAGCTTGGCGAAGGCGGCCGCTTTCTTCGGGTCGGAGAGGAGTCGGAGCTTCTGGTTCTGGAACGCCTCGCCGCTTTCGATAATGGTATCCTCCACCGCGTCGTGCCGAGGTCTTCGCCAGGCCTCAGGCCGTATCGGGGTTGAGATCGTGCTCGGGGCGGAACTGGCAGAGGGAGAAACGCGTGCCGCGGTCGCGCAGCTCGTGGCGCAGGACGCCGAGCGTGCCGAAGGTGCGCATGGTTTTGTCGGCCGCGTTGGGGTCGGCCTTGTCGAGCTGCTCGGCGACGCGTTCGAGGAACTTTTGCCACTGCTCGGGCTGGGTGTCCCTCACGAAGCCGACCACGTCCTCGGGACAAAGGGCGAGGGCGCGGTTGTAGCTCGCCGAATCGCCCAGCTTCCAACCCGCTGCCTACATCTGCGCGATAACGTCGTTCTGAAATGCGAGTTCCTTGGTCGGGTCGGTCATGGGGGCGTTTAGCGAGAGGCGTGAAGTTTGAGCGCGGCGGCGACGATGGGCTTGGCCCAGTCGGGTGTGGCCGAGAGGTTTTTCGGAGCTATGATTTTGCCAGTCCGCAAGTGCAGCAGCAACACGGGCGCGGGCGCGCCGTTGGGAAAATCAGCCTCGGCGGAGTTGTCCCACACCATGAGTTCCGTGAGGTGTGGCATCAGCGCGATCAGGTTTAGACGGCTGTTCTCCCAACGCTGGCGAATCTTGGCCTCGGGGATGTCGTGGCCGCCGTCCGCCACCCGGGCGGCCACGCGCCGCAGATGATGCTCCACCGAGGCCAGACCGACGAAAAACATCCTTACCGCCATGCCCTCCTGCGCCGCGCGCGCGAGCAGCCGTGGAATGGTATTGGCGCCGAGGGTCGTCTCGAACACGAAATCGCCGGCCTCGGCGATGGCGCGCCCCAGCAGTTCCTTGCCCCGGGGCCAAGCCAGGGAGTTGGCCTCGCCGGGATCCATGCCCGGATTTTGCGCCAAGAGCGAACGGGTGAACTCGTCCGGGTTGTAGTAGTCTCCGCCGGCTTGGCGGATGTAGGCGCCCGCGACGCTGCTTTTGCCCGCGCCGTTGATGCCGGCCAGCACCGTGATCGTGCCGCGCGGACCGGGAGCGGCCTTAGGCATGGGCGGCGCGACGCGCTTTCACCGCCGCCTTGCCCAGCGCTTTCCCGCTGGCAGCGAAGAGGGAGGCGGTGGCGCGACGCGCTTTGGGCGTGTTCATCTTGGCCACGAGTTGGTCGAACTCCCCGGCGAGGGTTTCCAGCGGGGCTCGGCGGCTTTGCTGCAGCTCCTCGTATTGGCCGGCGGTGAGGATGACAAACTCGCGGCGGTTGTGGCGGGAGACAGCGAGAGGGCCGCTGGAGGCGAGGCGGGCGACCTCGCTGAACTTGTTTTTCAGGACGCTGGCGGAGACCTCGGACAAGTCTGCCACCGAGGAAAAGCCAAAGCTGTGCGGAGCGGGAGCGGTGTGGGCCATGGCCTGAAGGTTCCGGTTTTGGCTAAAATGGCAATATTGGCCGTTAAGCTTCGGCGAAGGTTGAAACCACGGGCGACTGCCAGTGGCGGAAGTCGCTCTTGCCCGGTCACGGCGGCGGAGATCAGGGCGGCGCGGCGTTCTTGGAGGAGGGTGATGAGGGAAAATACGGGGGATGGCGCGCGAGAAGGGACGTGTGAGTGTTTGCGGTAACTCGCGAACCGGCGGCGGCGTCTAGGGGGATATGCGTCCGATTCGCGCCTTTCGCCCCGAGGCCCTGCTCGCTCTTGCGCTCGGTCTTTTCGCCCTGATTCCGCTTCACGCCGCCGCGCCCACCGCCGAGGAAAGGGCCGCGCACGCGCTCAACCGCCTCGGCTACGGGCCTCGGCCCGGCGAGGTCGCCAAGGTCGCCGAGCTTGGCGTGGAAAAGTGGATACGCCTTCAGCTCGAGCCGGAGAAGATCCCCGACGCCGCGGCCGATGCGGTCGTGGCCGAGTTGAAGAACATCAAGCTCACGCCCGCTGAGCTATTCAAGGCCTACCAAACCGAGCAGCAGGCGCAGAACCGCCTCCAGCGCGCCCGCGCGCAAAACGACTTCGAGAAGGCGGGCGAGATCCGCGCCGCCATGATGGATCGCGAAAACGCCGTCGTCGCCCAGGCCTTGGGCGAGCTTCAGCACGCCAAGCTGGCCCGCGCGGTCCTCTCGGAGCGCCAGCTCGAGCAGGTGCTGGTCGATTTTTGGTTCAACCACTTCAATGTCGACGCCCGCAAGCGCCAGGTGCGCGCGGCCGTGGTGAGCTACGAGCAGGACGTCATCCGGCCCCATGTCTTCGGCAATTTCCGCGATCTGCTGGGCGCCACCGCGAAGAGCGCGGCGATGCTGGTGTATCTGGACAACTTTCAGAGCTCCCGGGAGCGCGAGGTCGGCAAGGTGGAGCAGGCGATGGTCGAGCGCGCCAGGCGCGCGGCGACCGGCGAGGAGCCCGCGGCCGAGGCGGAGGCCCCGGCCGCGCCGATGAAGCGAGGCCTGAACGAGAACTACGGCCGCGAGCTGCTCGAGCTCCACACCCTCGGAGTCGACGGCGGCTACGAGCAAAAGGACGTGCAGGAGGTGGCGCGCGCCCTCACCGGCTGGACGATCAATCCGCGCACCGGGGAGTTTTTGTTTCGCCGCGCCTGGCATGACGAAGGTCCGAAGAAAATCCTGGGGGTGGAATTCGCCGGCGGTGGCGGGATGAAGGACGGCGAGAAGGTGCTCGACCTGCTGGCGGAGCATCCCGCCACCGCGAAGCGGATCGCCACCAAGCTTTGCCAGCGTTTCGTGGCCGACGAGCCGCCCGCCGCCTTGGTTGATCGCGTGGCGCGCGCTTTTCGCGAGTCGCGGGGCGATCTGCGCAAGACCTACGAGGCGCTGTTTCTCGATCCGGAGTTTTTCGCGCCGGCCCATCTGGGCGCCAAGACCAAGTCGCCCTTCGAGTTTGCCGCCTCCTCCCTTCGCGCCACCGGCGCGCAGTTCGTCGAGACGGAATCCTACCGGGACCGGCTGCCCTTGCGGGCGGTGGAGGCGGGCGCCGCGCTGGGCCGCGGCGGCGACCGTCTGGCCCGCGCGCCGCGCAAGACCGTGATGCTGCATCTGGTGGAGCTCGGCCAATCCGCCTACGTCTGGAGTCCGCCGACCGGTTTCCCGGAGGATTCCACCCACTGGGTGAGCGCGGGCGCGCTGGTGTCCCGGCTCAACTTCGCCCTGGCGCTGACGGGCGGGCAGGTGGCCGACGCCAAGGTGAAGCCGCGCGCGCTCATCCCCGGGGCGGACCCGGAACGTCCCGAGGCGGTCGTGTCCGCGCTTTCCCGGGCCGTGCTGGGCCGCGAGCCCAGCCCCTCGACGCGTCGCGTGCTGCTCGAGCAGGCCGCGCCCTCGCGCGAGGGCGAGCCGACCTTGCCCGACGTGCCCAAGCTCCTCGCGCTCATGCTGGGTTCGCCCGAATTCCAGCGCCGCTAACCCCGACCCCCCGTTCCCCATGAACTCACCCCATATTTCCCGCCGCTTTTTCGTGAAACAGGGCGCGCTTGCTTTCGCGACCCTCGGCGCGGGCGCCCTGCTCGGCCCCGACTTTCTCCGCTCGTCCGTGCTGGCCGCCGAGACCCGCAAGTCGGGCGGAGGCCGCCGCGTGCTGGTGTGCCTATTCCAGCGCGGCGCGGCCGACGGGCTCTCGATGGTGGTGCCCTACGGCGACAAGGACTACTATCGTTTGCGCCGCGAGATCGCCCTCTCCGCGCCCACGCAGAAGGCGGGCGCCGAGGGCGTGCTCGATCTCGACGGCCGCTTCGGCCTGCACCCCGCGCTCTCGCGGTTGCACGAGCTCTACGGCGCGGGCGAGCTGGCGGTGCTGCACGCGTGCGGCAATCCGCAGGCCACGCGTTCCCATTTCGAGGCCCAGGATCTGATGGAGTCGGGCGCGGGCTCGGACAAGAACCTCGCCACCGGCTGGCTGAACCGGCTGATCGGCGCCTGTCCCGAGGACGCGGCGCACGCCTCGGCGCTGCGCGCGGTCGCCATGACCGGCCAGATGCCGCGCAGCCTGCAAGGCCGCGAGGAGGCGCTGGCCATCGCCGACCTGGAGCGTTTTGGCGTGGGCGGCGGCGCGTCCGTCCCCGCGGCGGGCGGCATGGGCGGGCGCACCGGCGCGGCCAAGGGTTTTGAAGACATCTACGAGAGCGCGGTGGGCGACGCCATCCACGGCGCGGGCCGCGAGGGCTTCGCGGCGATGGATCTGCTGCGCAAGGTCGATCCGCGGCGCTACACGCCGGCAAACGGCGCGGTGTATCCAAACGGTGGATTCGGAAAATCGCTGCGCCAGACGGCCCAGTTGATCAAGGCCGACGTCGGGCTGGAGATCGCCTTCGTCGAGATCGGCGGCTGGGACACGCACGCCAACCAGGGCGCGGCGAACGGAACCCTGGCCACCCGCCTCACCGAGCTAGGCAACGGGCTGGCCGCGCTGCACAAGGACCTCGGCTCGAAAATGTCCGACGTGCTCGTGCTCACGATGAGCGAATTCGGCCGCACCGCGCGGCAGAACGGCAACCGCGGCACCGACCACGGCCACGGCACGGCGTTTTTCGCGCTCGGCGGCGGGGTGCGCGGCGGCCGGGTGCTGGGCGACTGGCCGGGGCTGTCGACCGAAAAGCTTTTCGAGGGGCGCGACCTCGCGATCACGACGGACTACCGGGACTTTTTCGCCGAGGCCTGCGTGCGCCACATGGGCGTGGCGGAGGGCGATCTGGCGAAGGTGTTCCCCGGGCACCGGGCGACCGCGAAGAAATTCCGCGGCTACCTGGGCTGAACCCGTTCCACGGCCTGCTCGCGAGACCAAGCTCGGCGGTGGCGCCGGGCGTCAGGCTCCGGACGGGGAGGGGAGCAAGGCGCGCTCGACGAGGGCCCGCAAGCGGGCGGGGTCGGTCGCGGTGGTTTTGGCCACGAAGCCGCTCGCGTGGGCGAAGTGGACGTCCGGCTCGTTCGCGACGCGGGTGAAGTTGAGCCGCGGATGGTCGCGGAAGCGCGAGAGGCCGTAGCCGGCGCTGCGGCGGTCGGGAACGATGGTCGCGATGACGCGACCGGCGAGCCCCTGGGTGGCTATGTAGCGGTCGACGCCGGCGGACGGGTCGTCGGGCAAGGGGGCGGTGCGCGGCAGAAAAAGAATCTGGTGCGGGCCGGAATCGGAGGGCAGGTCCCAGAGCTGGGCGTGGCGGCCGATAAAATCGAGGCGCGCGCGCAGATCGCGGACGTAGCCAAGAATGTCCTCGCCGATCAGGCGCATGATTTCCCAGAGCGCCTCGCCGGGCTGGAGGCCGGCGGTTTGGGAAAAGCGGCGGAGCAGGGCGCCGTCGATCGGCGAGTGCAGGCGGGAGAAGGCGTCGCGCTCCACGCCGAGCCAACGGGCGGTTTCGTTGGGGCCGCGGCAGTCGAGCCACTCGGCGGCCTCGAGCCAGTCGCAAAACTCGCGGGCGTCGGAGTAGAGGCCGAGGTGCGCGAGAACGAGCGAGATGGAGCAGGTGGGCGGATGGTCGCGCGGCAACTGGTGGTGGTCGAAGTTGTTGAGTTCAGGCTCGTGGCGATGACCTACATCGACGACGAGCGTGGCGGGATCGGCGAGATCGGCCTCGGTCGGCTCGCGACGCGTGATCGCCACCGGGCGGCTGGCGAGGAGGAGGGCACAGGCGATGAACTCGTCTTTGTGCGCGCCGCCGGGATGGGTGAGGATCGTGGTGAAAGGTGTCATGGGCCGTTGCGGGAATGGGAGGCGCGGGCGCGCGGCGCAAGGGTGCTTGGCGACCGGACGGGGCCGCCGACCGAGAATCTTTTGGCCGGACGCGCCTTCGGGAATATCGCGAAACACCCCGATTTTTGGCCCAAGCCCGCGGGCGCGGCGCGGCCTACGATTGGGGCCGCACGATGGCGCGCACGTGCTCGAGCAGGTCGCCGAGCACGAAGGGCTTGGCCAGAAAGCCCACCCGGCCGAGCGCGGGCCGGCGCAGCCCGTCGAGGGCGTCGCTGTAGCCGGACAGGATGAGCACGGGGGTTTGCAGCGAGTGCGCGCGGAGCGCCTCGACCAGCTCGAGCCCGGTCATGAGCGGCATGGTCTGGTCCGTGACGACGAGGGCGAAGGCGTCGGGCCTGGCGCGCAAAATCTCCAGGCAGGCGGGCGCGTCGGGCATGATCTCGGCGGTGTAGCCGTGGCGCTCGAGGGCCATCTGCGTGAGCAGCGCGACGCTTTCCTCGTCGTCGATCACCGCGACCTTTTCGCCGCGGCCGCGGGGGCAGGCGGGCTCCGTCGCCGCGGCCGAGGCCGTCGAGGGCGATGCCCCGTCGCTCTCCTCCCCGTCCGGCCGGGCGGGCAGGAAAACCTGAAAGCTCGTTCCGCGTCCGGGCTCGCTTTCCACCCGGATCGCCCCGCCCAGGGCGGACACGATGCCGTTCACGATCGAGAGGCCGAGGCCGGTGCCTTCGCCGGCGGGCTTGGTGGTGAAGAACGGATCGAAAATCTTACCCATGATCTCCGGCGCGATGCCGCCGCCGTTGTCGCGAACGAGGAGGCGGAGGGCGGGGCCCGGCGCGATGGCGCCCGTTTGCGTGGAGGGCGGGACGGCCAGATCGACGGCGTCGAGCCCGATCTCGACCAGGCCTCCGGGGCGCGAGCCCGCGGCCTGGGCGGCGTTGGTGCAAAGATTGAGGATGATCTGCTGCAGCCGCGTGGGATCGGCCAGCACGGTGTGGTCGGCGTCGGGCGCCACCCGGGCAACGAGCCTGATGGTGGACGGCAGGCTGGCGCGAAGCAGCGGCACCGTTTCCTCGATGATCTGCGCCAGGCGCACGGGACGCCGCGTCTGCTCGCCGGCGCGGGAAAAGGCGAGGATGCGGCGGACGAGTTCGGCGGCGCGCTGCCCGGCTCCGCGGACGTTGGCCAGCTTGGCCAGCGCGGGGTGATCGGGCGGGAGCAACTCGGCCGCGATCTCGGAGTAGCCGATGATGGAGGCGAGCAGGTTGTTGAAGTCGTGGGCGATGCCTCCGGCGAGATTGCCGAGCGTCTCCATCTTCTGGGATTGCAGGAACTGGTGGTCCATCCGGGCGCGATCCTCGTGCTGCCGCCGTCGATCCGAGAGATCCCGGATGACAATCACCAGGCAGGCCGCTTCGCCGGCGCCGACCAGGCGGCGAACGCGGGCATCGACCCAGAGCTTTCCGCCGTCGCGGCGCCTGTCCTCGAATTCATCCCGACTCTCGTCGCCTTCCATCGCGGCGGCCAGCCGCAGGCGCCAGGCGTCGCGAGTCTCGGAGGCGAAATAGTCCACGAGGCCGCGTCCCATCGTTTCGTGTTTGCTCCAGCCGTAAAGCAGCGCGGCGGCTTGGTTCCAATAAACGACTTTTCCGTCCGCGTCGACGCACGCCACGGCGTCCGGGAGAAGGTCGAGGAAATCGAGACCGCCCGCGGGCGTCGTCGAGAAGGACAGGGCGGAGTCTATCGCTCCGCAGCCCGCGAGGGTTTGGGGAAAATTTGGGAGGCCGGTGGCGACGGTGGATTCCCGCATGGCATCCGCACCATGAAGAGTCCCAGCGTGTTGCGCCACGGGAAAGGCGGTTTCGCGCCCGGGGGCTTATCCTTATTCGGTCCTATCCATTCAGGCTGGCGAGGCCTGTCCCGGGCGTGGCGGATCAGCCCTTGGCGGCCGCGCCCGAGGCGGGGTTTTGCGGCTGGGCCTGCTCGATAACCGTCACGCGGCCGTCCTGAAACGTGATGCGGACGCGATCCTCCATCCGGGGGGCGTAGATGGGCTGGAAATCCGGCTCGTGGTAAACGCGATAGCTCTTGCTGGCGGGATCGTAGATGACCTGGCGGCGGTAGCCGACCATGCGCGTCCCCTGATATTCCTGCCAGTAGGCGCTATATATCCACGTGGTGGTCTTGCCGCCGGCGTCGAGCTGCTCGCGTTTTTCATCCGGCGCGCCGAGGGCGATGTAGACCATGTCCTGGGTGTCGCCGACCTCGATCTGGCGCGCCTCGAGCCTGGCCTGGGTGGCGGCGTCCAGGGCCCGGAAGACGGTGGATTTCTCCTCGGCGCGGCGTTGGAAGGTGCTGCACGCGGAGAGGCCGATGATGACGAGCGATACGAGACCGAGGCGGACGAGCGGGGGGAAACGCATGGACCGCACTATGGATGCAAAACGACGCCATGCAACGCGACAGCGCGCGCGGCTTTATTCGAAACGCAGGGCGTCGATCGGATCGAGCTGGGCCGCCTTGTGGGCGGGGTAAAAGCCGAAGGCCACTCCGACGAAGGCGGAGAAGCCGACCGCGAGCAGGATGGCGTTGGTCGACACGAGCACCGGCCAGCCGTTGAGCTGGGAGACGAGTTGCGACGCGCCCACGCCGAGCAGGATGCCGACCACGCCGCCGAGCACGCTGAGCACGACGGCCTCGATCAGAAACTGCACGCGTATGTCGTGATCGTGGGCCCCGATCGCGAGGCGGATGCCGATCTC
>JAIXVY010000052.1 GCA_027482505.1 Opitutaceae bacterium
CGGCATCGGCATCGCCCCCGACCAGCGCGAGCGGGTGTTTCGGGTGTTCGAGCGCCTGCACGGCACGCGCTACGGCGGCACCGGCGTGGGGCTAGCGATCGTGCGCAAAGGCGCGGAGCGCATGGGCGGCCGCACCGGGGTGGAATCGGAGCCGGGCAAGGGCAGCCGCTTCTGGATCGAGCTGAAGCGGGCGCCGTAAGGCGGCCGGTCGCGTGCGCTACCTCGCCGTTAGTTTGAGCCGGTCAGCCACGGTCACGTCCCAGCGGCGCAGGGCGGTTTCGAGCTGTTCGGCGTAGGCGGCGAGGTTGTCGGCCTGGGCCTGGACGTGGCCGATGCTGCGGTTGCGCAGCTGGACGGCGGCGCGCCGCTGATTTTGGATGTGGTTGACGAGGCCCTGAAAGAGCTCGGACGCCTCGCGGCGGAAGCCGACGCTGTCCGGGGAGACGCCGCGCACGCGGTCCTCGAAAGTTTGCACGCGCTGCGCGATGTCGGGGTAGGTGATCCAGACGGCGCGTTTTTCCACGAGGAGTTTTTCAACGCCCTCGATGCGGCGCTCCAGGGCCTCGAGGTCCGCGCAGTCTTTTTGCCAGGCGTCCCAGTTGATGGAGACCCAGTCCTTGGCGGAGTCGATGCGGACGCCGAAGTGGCGGAAATCGGCGAGGGAGCTGCCGGCGGAGGTGCGGCTGGCGGGATCGCTGGCGCCGCTGGCGCGGCGGATGCGGGCGTAGGTGTCGACCGCGATCACCTCCCAGGTGGCCTGGGCGAAGACGGGGCTGCCGCTGTTGCCCGGAACGGTGGCGGCGTCGTGTTCAAGGCGGTCGGGTCCGAAGCCGACGACGCGGCCCGTGCTCTGGAGAACGGTGCCGCCGCCCTCGCTGTTGCCGGCGATAAGGAGGTCGGAACCCACTTCGGCGGCGGTCGCGGAGTCGGCAATTTTTAGCAGCGGCAATGCGGAAGGATCGGCGTCGATGCGCAGAAGCGCGAGGTCGCGATCCTGGGCGAAGACATAGCCGATGATCTCCGGGCGCAGGCCGTTGCGGTTGGACAGGCGCACGGATTTGTTGCCGGCGAGAACGTGCTGGTTGGTGACGACGAAAGGCTGGCCGCGAATCAACGCGAAGAATCCTGTGCCGCTGGAGTCATCGCCCTCCACGAGCACGATGCCGTCGAGCTGGGCGGAGGGCAGCTTGGTCACCAGGTTGCGCGGGCCGGCGGCGGTGGATCCGCCCGCGCCGCCGTTGAAGACAAAGCAGGGTTCGGCCCAGACGCTGTGGTCCTCGGCGCTGCTGCCGTAGTTGTCGACCACGAGCATGAGTCGCTTGGCGTCGGCGGGCAGCTCCACGTCTATCTTGAGTTGCCGGCCTTCATACTTGCTGAGGGGTTGCGAGCGGAAGAGCAGGGCGGCGTCGGCCCAGATTTCGTAGATCCAGCTGCAGTTGTGGCGGAAACGGTTGGTGGGGACGCCGACCGCCTGAAAGCGGCGCGCGCCGGCCGGAATCGAGTAGACGAGCCGGGAGTTGGCGTGCGCCTTGAGAAAGTGCTTGGCGGGTTCTCCGTCGACCTCGATGACGTCGCCTTTGGCTCGCTTTTGATTGGTCCAAAGCTGGTCGAAGCTTACGTAGGCCTCGAGCGGTTCGAGCGAGTCGAGGTAGACGGGGTCGGAGCCTTGCGCCCAGCCGGCGGATGCGAACGGAAAAGCGAAGAGAGCCAGGGCGAGGCGGAACGCGGGGCGGCGCATGACAGGTATGCTTAAGCACCGCGCCGACCAATTGGCTATGCCAATAAACAAAAACGCCGCCACGCGCGGGCGTGGCGGCGAGGGGAGATCGATCGGCTAGTAGGTCAAAGCCGGATCAGCTCGGACGTGGGGGGCACGTCCTTGATGATCTGGGAGGGCTCGGGGCCGACGCCGAGGTAGCGCAGATTGGGCAGACGACTCTCGTGCGGCCAGCGGTCGCCGGCGTAGGCGACGGCGAGCATCGCGCGCACCATGCCGCCGACGTATTTGCGGGCGTTGAGCGGGAGGTCGGCGAAGTGGCGGACGTGCGAGATGTCCTCGGACCAGCCGGCATACTTTTCGTAGACGGGGCGGAGGGTCTTGCGCACGGCGTCGTTGCGCGGGACGTGGTGGTAGCGTTTGCCGGAGGCGTCCTCGTAGGCGACGGCGATGAGCAGCTCGCTGTTCCACTCGCCGCGGTGGCTGAGGGCGTCGAGCTTGTTGATCATCACGTCCTGGAAACCGCCGTAGCGGAGGGCGTCGCCCTTTTCCACCGCGTCATACCAGCCGACCATGCGCTGGCGTCCGGTGGAGGTGCCGAACTCGAGTTTCTTGAGGAGAACGCTGAGCGGGTGGGCGTCGTCCATCTGGGTGAGGAAGACGTGGGTGCCGACCTTGGTGTCGTAGGCCTTGGCGACGCCGAAGGTGTGGATGGCCTGCACCGGGATGCCGGCGCTCTCGAAGAACTCGGGCGTGAAGGTGTGCGAGGCGGTGACGTTGGGCGAAAAGCCGTGGCGTTTGTCGAGCCAGTAGGCCTGGCCGAACTCGCCGAGGATGGTGTGGCCGGCGTGGAGTTCGCGGAGGATGAGCTCGCGGACCTCGCCGACGTTTTTGGCGAGGCGCTGGCCGGCCTGCCAGTAGACCTCTGTGAGAACGTCTAGGTTGAGCGAGAAGGGCGCGGCGCCGCGGAAGCGAAGGAAGTCGAACTCGTCGGCGGTGAAGACACCGAGCTCGAGGGCCTCGGCGTTGGCGCGCAGCTCGGCCTGGGTGAGCTTGTCGAAGAAGGACGCGAAGGTCTCGGGCGAGACGCGGCAGACGTGCTGGATGGTGCGCAGGGCGCGGTCGGCGCGCTGGGCGAGCTTCTTGGCGTAGGCTTCGCGCGAGCCAAGGAAGTCGGCGTAGGTGATCTGCCACTGGCCGACCTCGTCGGCGTAGGCGGGAGTGATGCCGCGGCCCGTGGAGCCGCGCGGCTCCTCGGCGAGGACGTTGACGCGGTAGTCTTCCCACGCGAGATCGAGCAGGCGGTGGGTGAGATCGGAGACCATGGCGCGCTCGTCGAGGACGAGGCGGGCGAGGACGTTGTAGCCCTTGCGCTCGAGCGGCTGGGCCTCCCACCAGGCCTTGCGCGGGTCGGCGACGACGCCCGCGCCGATGGCGAGGTGCGCGATGCCTTTTTCCACCACGCCGGAGGGGAGGAGGTTGAGCTTGATGCCCGCGGCGGTGTGGCCGGAGTTGGCGCCGCCGTTGACCTTGAGGACGACGGTGACGGGGTGGGCGGAGCCGCGCAGCTCGTGCTCAACCTCGGGGATGAGACGGCCTTTGCCCTCGTCGCCGAGGGAGATGCCGACGTCGGCGATGAGGCGGCTGGTGAAAGGAAGGAGCGGCATGGGTAAACGCGGGCGTAAAGGAAGAGCAGAAAGCCTATGCATGGCTCTTGGCCATGAAAAAGACAGTCGGGCGGGCGGCTTACTTGCCGGCGTTTTTTACGAGCCCGACGAGGGTTCGGAAGAGCGGATGGCCGGCGTCGTGGAGCAGGGCGTAGAGCACGGTCTCGACGGGGAGAACGTGCACGCCGGCGTGGCGCAGGGCGGCGAGGCAGGCGGCGTGGTCGTCGGCGCGGCGGGCGCCGATGGCGTCGGAGAGCACCGTGACTTGGAAACCCTCCGCGAGCGCGCCGAGCGCGGTCTGGTAAACGCAGATGGGCGTCTCGAGGCCGATGAGCAACAGATGCTCGATCTGGCGCTCGCGCAGGGAGTCGAGCACAGCGGAGTCGGCGACGGCGGAGAAGGTGGTTTTGCCAAAAACGGGCGCGGCGGGGGCGAGTTTGCGGAGGGCGGGCGAGGTGGGGCCGAGTTTATCCGGGGCCTGCTCGGTGAAGACGACGGGGATGCCGAGCGCGGAGGCGGCCGATAGAGCGAGGCCGGCGCGGGCCTTGAGCGCGCGGGCGGCGGGCGCGGCGAGCATGCCGAGCAGCGTGTCCTGAAGATCGACGGCGAGGAGGGCGGCGCCGGGCGCGGCGGACGCTTCCGGCGCGGAGTCGGGCGCGGGGGACGTGGAGCGCTGGGAGGCGGACTTGGCGGCGGGGCGTTTGGCGCGAGGCATGGCGAGTGGAAACCGACCATGCTGAGGCGGGACCGGGCGGTCGCCGAGATTTACTTTCGTGCGCGGCGACGCGGCGAGGCGGGCAGGGTGGCGAGCAGATCGGCGGCGAGGGCGTGGGCGGGATCGTGGCGGAGCAATTCGCCGAGGATGCGGCGGGCCGGGGCGACGCGGCCGAGACCGAGCAGGGCCTGGGCCTCGAGGAGGCGGGCGGTGTTGCGCTGCCGCGCCTGCAAGTCGTCCTCAAAGAGGAGCATGGTGGGGAGCGAGGTCGCGAAATAGTCGATCTTGGCCTCGGCCTTGGCGAGCGCGCGGGCGTGGGCGAGGAGGTCGCGGAGCAGGCGCGCGGCCTCGGCGGTCCGGCCCAGGCGGCGCAGGGCGAGGGCGGAGTAGTAGCTCATCTCGGAGAAGGCGCGGACGCTCATCTCCTGGAAGTCGCCGCGCGCGTCGGCGGCGAGGGTCCAGTGGCGGCGGGCCGCGGCGGAGTCGCCGCCGCGGGCGAGGGCCTCGCCGAGCCAGAAGTGGATGTCGCTGGCGTTGGCGAGGAGGTGGCGGGCCTCGCCGAGGTTGGCGGGCGAGGCGAGGGCGGCGCGGAAAAACCCCGCGGCGGCGGAGGCGTCGCCGCGGGCGAGGGCGGCTCGGCCGAGGGCGAGCTGGGCGCGCACGTGCTGGCCGAGGGCCTGGCCTTCGCCGCCTTCCCAGGGTTGGAACTTGCGGGCGGCGAGGAGGGCGGCGGCGCGTTCGGGGCGGCCGGTTTGGTTGAGCAGGGCGCAGAGCTCGACCGCGAGGTCGTCGCGCGCGGCCACGGTGGCGGGGCGTTTTTCCAGCTCGCGCAGGCGGCGGGCGGGGGCGACGCCGAGGCGTTTCCAGAGCTGGTCGCGTTCATACACGAGACGCGCGTCGCCGGGCGCGGCGCGCAGGGCGCGTTCGTAGGCGGCGCGCGCGGCGGCGGGGCGGCGGGCGATGTTGAAGTAGGCGATGCCGAGGTTGCGCCACACGATGGAGAACGTCGCATCGAGTTTGGCTGATTTTTCCCACAGGCGGACGGCCTCGGCGTGGCGGCGGCGGTCGTAGAACAGGTTGCCCAGATAATAGGGCGCGCGGGCGTCGCCGGGGCGCGCGGCGATGGCGGTTTGGAGGATGGCGATCTCCTCGAGACGGGCGGGGAAGCAGTAGTCGGGAGCGGCGCGTTCGGCGGCGGCGAAGGCGGCGCGGGCGGATTTGGCGTCGCCGCGCCGGGTGTGCAGCCAGCCGGCGTAGTAGGCGAGGAGCGGGCCGGTGCCGGAGACGGGCTCGGGCGTGGCGCCCTCCAGGCAGGCGAGGGCCTCGGCGAAGAGGCCGGCGCGGGCGTGGTCGAGGGCGAGGTCGAGGCGGATCTGGGTGTCGCAGGCGAGGGGCTGGCCGGCGAGGTGGCGGGCCCACCAGTCGAGCGGGTCGAGCGCGAGCGTGTCGCGCAGGGCGGAGTCGGCGTCGGTGGCGCGGCCGAGGCGGCGGAGCACGATGACGCGGAGATTGCGGGCGCGGAGGTGGTCGGTGTTGAGCCGCAGCGAGCGGTCGAGGTGATCGAGCGCGGCGGTCCAGGCGGCGCGGGCGCAGTCGATCTCGGCGAGCGCGTGGTAGGCGGCGGATTGCCAGGCCTGGTTCCAGGCGGACTTGTAGAACGCGGCGTAGGCCTCCTCGTCGCGGCCGAGGTGGCGGAGGGTGACGCCGAGCTGGTAGTGGGCCTCGCCGTCGTAGGGGTTGGCGTTGAGCCGGGTGAGGCGGGCGACGGCGGCGCGGAGATGTTCCTCGGCGAGGGCGAACTCGCCGCGGCGCAGGTGCCAGCGTCCCAGGGCCAGGTGGCAGCGGGAATCGCCGGAATCGCGGCGGAGGGCCTCGTGCCAATAGGGCGCGGGCGAGCGGGTGGCGTGGCGGTATTGTTCGAGATGGATGCCGGTGAGGTAGAGCTCATCGGCGGAGGCGACCTCGGCGGGCGGGGGCGGCTCGGCGGCGGGCGGAGGCACCGCGGCGTCGGCGTCGGCCGGGCGGGGAGCGTGGACGAGGAGCTCGCAGCCCTCGGCGGAGACGAGGCGCACGCGGAGATCGTGGAGCGAGACGCGAGGCGGCAGGCGCAGCTCCTCAACCAAGGGGTGGTCGGGCGCGAGGTCGCGGACGAGGGAGGCGACGCGGCGGCCGCGGGCGTGGAGTTCGAGGGTGGCGCGGGGGAAGACGGAGGAGACAGAGACGCCGACGCGGGCGCGGCCTTTTTCGACCGAGAGGCCGAGGGCGGCGTCGAGCGTGGCGTGGCGCGCTGGGCCGATGTCGCGGATGGGATACCAGTATTGGCTCCAGCTCTTGGTTTCGCCCGGCATTAGGAAGGCGAAGTCGGGCTGGTTGTCGGTGTAGACGCCGGCCATCAGCTCGATGTAGGGAGCGTGTTCGCCGCGCGCGTCGGCGTCGGCGAGGTTGCGATCCCAGGCGTAGCCGAAGTCGTGGTTGCCCCAGGTCCATTGCTTCTTGCCGGGGGAGATGTGGTGGTTGGCGATGTGGACGAGGCCGGCGCGGGCGGCGTGGTCGTAGCCGCCGAAGAAGTCCTCGCGTGAGCCCATGCACATGTAGGAGGTGGGCACTGGGATGTTGGCGTAGAAGGAGAGGTCGTCGGGCCGGTAGTCGACCGGGGTCTTGCCGCCGGCGTGGGGCGGCAGGTAGGCGGAGGGAAGCTCGGCGGCGGGCACGCCCTCGCGGCCGCGGGCGGCGTAGTCGACGCCGTAGTATTTGTCGCGACAAAGTGGATACGCGCTCATCGAGCGGCGGGCGTGGTCGGCGACGTAGTGGACGTCGGGCGGGAAGAAACTCTGGTAGGACTCGTGGACGCGGGTGGCGACGTTGGCCCACCAAAGGAAAGTCTGGACGTCGGCGGTGCGGTTGTAGGCGCGGACCTTGAGTTCGAGGCAGGAGCGGTCGGGATGGAGGCAGACGCCGTGCAGGCCTTTGAGGCGGGCGAGCGGATCATGGTCGCCGCACCAGACGGTGACGGAGCCGTCGGGGTGGCGTTCGATCTCCACGGCGACGGGCATGAAGGTGGCGGGGCGGTGGTGCTGGGGCCAGTTGAACTCGATGCCGCCGCTGATCCAGGGGCC
>JAIXVY010000159.1 GCA_027482505.1 Opitutaceae bacterium
CGCCGCCACGCTCGCCCGCGCCAGCGAGGGAAAGATGTCCTCGTAGCAAATCAGCGCCCCGACCCGGCTCGCGTTTTCCCGTTCCGCCCAGCCCTTGCCCAAGGGCAGCGTGATCAGGCCCGGTCCGTCTCCCTCCGCAAAGTCCCCGCCCACCGGCACGACCTTCTCCAGCCAGCCGAGCACCGGCCTCATCGGCACATACTCCCCGAAGGGCACCAGATGTCGTTTCGCGTAAAACTCCGCCGCCACACCGCCCTGCGGCGTGGCCAGAAACACCCCGTTCCACCAACGCGCGCCCTCCTCTCCCGCGCCTTCAAAGGCGACGGAGCCAAGCAAGAGCGGACGTCCCGCCCTGCTCGCCAGTCGCTCCGTCCACGCCTGCATGCCCTCGTCGCCTTTCACCGCCAGCGGGGTCGTCGCCTCCGGCCAGAGCAACAGGTCAGGCTCCGCCGCCGCCACCGCGCGCGTCTCCGTCTCCAGGGTTTCCAAAATCCCCCGCGCCTCCGCCGGATCCCACTTCACCGCCTGCGGTATCGCGGGCTGCACGATGCCGACGCTCGCCCAGAAACGATGGAAACGCCCCCGGTTGAAGGTGTCTCGCGCCGTGAGCAGCAGACAGCCCAGCAACAACACCATCGCCGCGATAAACTCGGGGCAGCGCGTGCGCGATCCCGCGGTTTCCGGAGTCCCGGGCGACCACAGCGCGCCGATCAACTTCCACGCATAGGCGGCGAACGCCACGTTGACCGCGATCAAGACGAACGAGACGCCCCAGGCTCCGGTGTAGGCCGCCGGCTGCAACACGCTCAGGCGCTCCCACTGCGTGGCCGAGAGGGTGAGCCAGGGGAACCCGCTCAGAAGCCAGGTCCGCGTCCACTCGATGAACACCCAGGCGCCGGCCAGGCCTAGCACCGCCAGCACGCGCTGCGGCCAGGGTCGCCCCGCCAGCCGCGGCATGGTCCAGCGCGCGGCCGCGAACCAGACGCCGACCCACGCGCCCACCACCGGCCCGAGCAGCAACAAGCCCGCCCAGGTCACGTGATGCAGCCAGCCCAGGGTGATCGTCCAGGCGAGCGCCTGCGCCGCGAAAATCGTCCACAGATACGTTTTCCACCGCGGCGCGCGGTAGCACCAAAAGACCGCCGGGGCCGCGAAAACGTAGGCCAATTCCGGATACCGCGAGGGCGGCATCATCGCCACCGTGGCCGTCGCCGTGGCCGCGAAGACCGCCGCCGCCGCGCTTTTCTCCCCATGCCGGGCCAGCCAGCCCGGGGAGACCGGAGGCTCGGCGTAAACGGGGGGCGCGGACGGGGACGGAGGGACTTCGGACATGCTGCCCGCATCGTTGCGGGGCGGCCGGCGTCCGCGCAACTCTCCGCGCGTCTTTGCTCAGGCCTTCAGCCGTTCCTCGGCGAATTCGGCGCAGAGCGCCTGGATGGCCTTGGCCGAATCCATCGCCAGCGCCTGCTGGGCCAGCTTGCGCGCGTCGGTCAGCTTCATGTTGCGAATGACGTATTTCGCCGCCGGCAGGAGCGGCGGAGTCATGCTCAGCTCGTCCACTCCGAGCCCGAAAAGCAGCGCGACGAAAACGGGGTCGCCCGCCATTTCGCCGCAAACACTCACCTTGATCCGGGCCCGGTGCGCCTCGACCACGATGTGGCGGAGCGTGCGCAACACCGCCGGGTGCGTGGGCTCGTAGAGATGCGCGATGCGGTCGTTCACCCGGTCGATCGCGAGGAGATATTGGATCAGGTCGTTCGTCCCGATGCTGAAAAAATCGCACTCCCGCGCCAGCATGTCGGCCCCCATGGCGGCGCTGGGAATCTCGATCATGCTTCCCACGCGAAGCTTGGGATCGAAGGCCTTCCCCTCCGCCTTCAGCTCGGCCTTGCACTCGGCCAGCACGGCGTTGGCCCGGCGCATCTCCTCGTGACCGCTGATCATCGGATACATCAGCCGCACGTCACCGTGCGCGCTCGCGCGCAGCACCGCCCGTAGCTGGGCCTTGAAGATGTCCGGATGGTCGAGACAAAAGCGGATCGCGCGGTAGCCGAGGAAGGGATTGTTCTCCTTAGGGAAAAGATGCGCCTGCGAGGCGATGGGCTTGTCGCCGCCGAGATCCAGGGTGCGGATCGTCACTGGGGCGGGCGCGAGGGCCTCCGCGAGACGGCGGTAGGAGTCGTATTGCTCCTCCTCGGTCGGCATGGAGGTGGCGGCGAGATACAGGAATTCGGTGCGAAAAAGTCCCACGCCCGCCGCGTGATAATCCTTCACCAGGGCCGACTCGTCCACTTTCTCGATGTTGGCGCGGAGCGGAAGCTCGACCCCGTCCAAGGTGACCGCCGGCAGACGATTCGCGTCGAGCAGCTTCTGCTCATGGCTGCGCTTCTGGCGCTGGATCTGACCGTAGCGGAAAAGCGTGCTCTCGGTGGGATTGAGAATCACCACGCCTTCGTAGCCGTCGATCAAGAGGGTGTCGGTCGCCTGGACCTTGGCCGTCAGGTCGCGCAGGCCCACCACGGCGGGGATCTTCATCGATCGCGCCACGATTACCGCGTGGCTGGTCTTGCTGCCGGAGTCGGTGACCACGCCGAGAGCGGAGGAACGGTCCAGCCCCGCGGCGTCGGACGGCGAGATGTCGTTGGCCACCACGATGCGCTTCTCAGCCAGCTTGGTAAGCCTCTGGCCGGCGTGTCCGCCCAGCAGGTTGCCCAGCACGCGCTGCGCCACGTCGCGGATGTCGCCGCCCCGCTCGCGCAGATACTCGTCGTCAATCTCCTCGAAGGCGGAGATATAGCGGCGCGCGACGCGATCAAAACACGACTCGATGTTGAGCCGGGTCTTTTCGAAATCACGGATCGTCTCGGAGATCAGGGCCTGATCCTCCAAAACCAAAAGGTGGGCGTCGAAAATCCGGGCCTCCTCCTCGCCAAGATTTTTCTCCACCTCGGCCATGATTTTCTGCACCTGCTGGCGCGTCGCGAGCAGAGCCTGCTCAAAGCGCGTCACCTCGGCGGACCACTTCGGCTTCTCCACCTGATACTCGGGCACCTCCAGATCGCTCTGGAGATAGACGAAAATAGGTCCGTAGGCGATCCCCTGCGAGGCGGAGATGCCTGGCAGCACGAGCTCGGGGCGCGGCGGCTGATTTTCGTCGGCTGACATGGGGAGGGAATGGTTGCGGGCGAATCTACCGCCTGGTGCAACCCGGGTGCGCGATGACGTCTCCGCCGGGCTCGCGGGTCAACCTGTTTCCGGCCGTGTAATGCAAACGAAACTCACGCCAAGGCCGTGGCTTGCACGAAAGCCGTCTCGCCCCACGCCTCGCGAATGGTCGCCACCGCGGCCGATTCGTCCGTCATCGGCTCCAGCAGGGCGAAACACGCGCTGCCGCTGCCGCTCATTCGCGCCGAGATTCCATGCCGTTCGCGCAGCCAGGCCAGCAGCGCGGGCAACGCCACCCACTTCGCGAACACCGGCCGCTCCAGCGTATTCGCCAGCAATCCCTCCGCCGGGGCCGCCGCGTCCGCGATCCACCCCGCCAATCGCGCCTCTTCCGCGGCCGCGTCCGCATACCACTCCGGACGCGCCGCCAGAGCCTGATAGGCCCAGGCCGTGGCCACGCCAAAGTCGGGCTTGAACACCAACACCCGCCGCCCGCGCAACCGGTCGGCCCCGCCCGCCGGCAAGGGCGCTATCCGTTCGCCCCGCCCGCGCATCACCACCGGCACGTCGTGCCAAAACAGCGGGCAATCCGAACCCAGCGCCGCCGCCAGCTCGAGCCGCCGCGCCTCGTCCAGCCCGATGCCGCTCAAGCGCTCGAGCGCCTTGAGCGCCGCCACCGCGTTGCTGCTGCCCCCGCCCAGGCCCGCGCCGACCGGGATGCGTTTCTCCAGGGAAAACCGCACCCCGCCGCGCCACCCCGTCGCTTCGGCGAACTTCGCCGCCGCGCGCAGAATCAAATTCGTCCCGTCCGTCGGCACGCCGGCGGCGTCGCATTCCAAGGTCGCTCCGGCTCCGTCGGCCATGCGCTCCGCCCGCAACGTGTCGCCGAAGCCGAGTTGCGCCACGACGGAGACAAGTTCGTGAAACCCGTCCGCGCGCCGCCCGGTGATCGCGAGCGAGAGGTTGATCTTGGCCGGGCTGAAAATCGTGACGGAGTCCATCGCCGCGCAGCCCAAACCGCCGGCTCCACCTTGGCAAACCTCCCGCGCGCTCCGCCCCCCCTCGCCTGTCGCGTTTTTCCAGGCCGTGTAACCCAATAGGTGACAAAGCCGGTTCCCGCCCTTGCCCGCGGGATATTTCCCTATCCTTTGCGCCCGGTGGGCTCTCCCCGCCTTTTTTCTTCCGCTTCCGCCCTTCCGCGCCGACACTTCCGCCCCAACGACATGCCCTGCGATCTCATCCTCGCCCTCGACGTCCCCACCCGCGAAGAAGCCGCCCCCC
>JAIXVY010000149.1 GCA_027482505.1 Opitutaceae bacterium
CAACGGCCCGAACTACCTCCAATCCTACCTCGAGCGCGACTACGCTCTCTTCGCCGATGGCCCCGTCGGCCCCAACAGCGGCCAGGTCTACGCCAACGGCGTCGTCTGGACCGACCCCTCCCGCTCCCGCTACAGCCACCTCTGGGTCGCCAAGCCCATCCACGACGACCCCTCCGCGATCAACGTCTCCAACACCCACGGCAAAGAATCCCGCCAGTTCGCCGAGACCGTCGCGCGCGACGCCCTGCTCTACAGCTTCGACATCGCCCCGCCCGCCGACCTAGCCGCCACCCCCACGCCCACTCCCTACGGCATGGGCTACGTCCCCGGCGGCTACCGAGCCATGGTCAACGACTCCGCCTCCACCGGCGAAATCTTCCTCCACTACGGCACCGTCCTCATCGCCATCCGCTCCGAGCTCCCCTTCGGCTGGAACCCCTCCACCACCATCACCTACCCCTCCGGCACCGTGCGCGCCGGCGACTCCGAATTCCTCATCGACGGCGACACCGCCACCACCCGCCCGCCCGCCACCTTTACCACCCCGCTGACCGCCAACTTCCGCTTCGCCGTCGCCATCGAGACCGCCCGCCCCGCCGACTTCCCCGGCGCCCCGCCCGCCGACCAGCTCGCCGCCTTCCGCGCCGCCATCCTTGCCGTGCCCATGCCCTCGCGCACGGCCGACGCCACGCCCACCGCCATCTACACCACGCGCCGCGGCGATCGCCTCCGTCTCGTGGATTGCAACGATCAGCGCCCCGTCGCCTATCCGCTCTGGGTGAACGACCTCCCCGTCGAGCCCGCCGTCTGGCCGCGCATCGACTCGCCCTGGATCTCCCAGCCTCAGGGCCAGAATTACCTCCTCCTTCGCTCTTCGACGCGCCGCGAGGTGCTCAACTTCTCTACCTGGACCCGCACCGTGCAGACCGGCATCATCGACATGACGCCGCCCGTCCTCGCCAACCTGCCGGGCAATCTCGACATCGTCCCCGACCATCCGGCACCTGTTCCGGCCTACAACATCACCGCGACCGACGCCGTCGACGGCGTAGTGCCTGTCAACTACAGCCCCGCCGCGGGCTCCGCCTACGCGCCCGGGACCACCACCGTCGTCACCGCCACCGCCGGCGATGCCTCGCTCAATACCGCCGTCGCCAGCTTTGCCGTCACCGTTCAGCCCTATTCCGCGCCCGCGCCCGCCGCGCCGTGGAGCGTGCAAAACATCGGCGCGCAACCCGTCACGCCCGGCTCCGCCACCCACCCCGTCGCCGGCCGCGTCTTTACCATCGCCGGCACCGGCGGCGTCACCGGCACCGGCGCGAGCGGCGACATCTGGAGCGGCACGAGCGAGGGCTTCACCTATGTCTCGCGCCCCTGGACCGGCGACGGCACCTTCACCGCCCGCGTCCACAGCTTCTCCGCTACCGACAATGGCGCGAAGGCCGGCATCATGTTTCGCGAGACCACCGCCGCCGGCGCGCGCAATGCCATCGTTTACCTTAGCCCGGCGGGCGTGGCGACTTTTCAGACCAAGGTCTCCGCCGGCGGAAACGTTTCCACCTCGACCGCCTCCGCCCGCGCTTTTCCCGAATGGATTCGCCTCGTGCGCAGCGGAAATACCTTCACCGGCTTCTGGTCCGACGACGGCCTCACCTGGACCCAACAAGGTTCGCCCACCGTCGTCTCCATTCCCGCCGTCGCCCTCGTCGGCCTCGCCGTCGCCCCGCGCACCGGCGGCCAGACCGCCAACGCCATCATCGACAACGTGAGTTTTTTCACCCCGCTTGAGGCCTGGCGCCAGGCCGCCTTCGGCACGAGCGCTAACGCGGGCAACGCCGCCGACGGCGCAGATCCCGATGGCGATGGTTTCCCCAATCTTCTCGAATACGCCCTCGGCACCGTCCCCACCAACCCTGCCTCGGTCTCCCTTCTTTCCCCTCAGGTTTCAGGTCTCAGGCTTCAGCTCTCCTTCCTCCGCGCCCGCGCCGATCTCACCTACGAGGTCCAGGCCTCCTCCGATCTTCTCGGGTGGACGACGTTCGCGACCAATCCTGGCTCTGTCGGACAGAGCGTGTCCGTCACCGATACCGCCGACTTGGGCGTCTCCACGCCCCGCCGTTTCCTGCGACTGCGTATCGTCGCGACCCAGTAGGCGCGAAAAAGGCGGGCGCTTGCGGCGCCCGCCCGCCGACCCCCCGCCGTTTCTCAGGCGGAGGCGAAGCCCTCCACGTCTTCCGTCGCCACCAGAGGGCGCACGTCGGGCTTTTGCAGCGTGAATTTCACGTTCTCGAACTTCGCCCCGCGCACGTGGCGCAGATAAGCCGCCGCGCCGGGCAGCACGCCGAAGTAGAAATGTTCGGGATACATCGCCGCGTCCTCGGGCGGACTGAGCTTGCTCGCATCGCCCTGGAAGCCGCCGACCAGCTCGATCTCGCAGTCGCGCACGCTCACGTCCTCGATGCACTGCTGCGGCACTCCGGTCATCAGCACGCCTGAAAACCCCTCGGGCGGCAGGAGCGCCTTGGTGAAGTGCTGGAGGCTGGGTGCGTCGGGCTGAAAAATCTTCGCCTTCAGGCCCGCGATGCTCAGGCGGCGAATACGGCCCGCCGGCTTGGGCTCGTCGCCCTTCGCGTAGGTGCGGCCGCGCGCGCCGAGGCGCACGAAGATCGGTCCGGTGGTCAGATCCGCTCTCACGTTGCGAATGTCGACGTCCTCGATGTGGGCGCCGTCGCTCGTAAGCACCTTGATCGCGCAGGTCGCGGCGTAGCGTATATGGATGTCGTGCAGCCTTACCCGGCGCATGTCGCCGTAGGACTCCGTGCCGAGCTTGAGCGCGCCGCATTCGGTCGAGAGCTCGCAGTCGTGCACATGAATGTCTTCGCAGGGTTCGCGGCGCGTGGCCTTCAGGCACACCGCGTCGTCGTCGGTGAAGATTTTGCAGTGGCGCACCGTCACGCGGCGACTGCTGTCGATGTCGATGCCGTCGTTGTTCTCGTTCACGCGGCTGTCGATGACCGTGTTTTCCACCAGGCCGTCCTCGCAATCGAGCAGATGCACCGTCCACGCCGCGGAGGCGCGCAGGGTGAGGCCCTGGATTTTCACGCCGCGCGCATGCACGAGGCGCACGAGAAAGGGGCGGCTCGGATGCTCGGGCGTGCCTTGGTGAAAGGCCCCGCCGTTGCCGTCGATCACGCCCTCGCCGGTCAGGCCGACGTTGCGCACCCGCTCGGCGAGAATGAGGGCTCGCCCGCGGATGTCTCCGACCGCGTCGACAAAGCTGGTCTCGGGCGCCGGGTAATCGGCGAGACGCGGGCTGCCGAGAATGCTCGCGCCGGCCTCGAGGTGCAGGGTGACGTTGTCGCGCAGAAAAAGCGTGCCGCAGCGGTAGGAGCCGGGGCCGAGGATCACGCGGCCGCCGCCCGCGGCGGAGCACGCGTCGAGCGCTTGCTGGATGCGGGGCGAGGAGAGCTCGCCGCGATGGTTGCGTCGGTGGTTGGAGAGACGGATTTCGGGCATGGGAAATGGTGGAGCGCGTTGTCCCCAACGCGCCGGGTTGGCTTACTTGCGGTCGAGAATCTGGTAGCCCTCCAGCGCGTCGTGCTGCACCCGCTTCCCGGCGCGGTCGATGTAGTCGGGGGAGGGCAGGGTGGGGCGATACTCGTCCGCGAAGAGCCCGATCTTCTCGAAGGGGATGGGCTGGAAATCCGGCAGATCCTTGAAGATTTTCGAGTCGGGCCGCAGGCGCAGATCGCCTCCGGCCAGATCGACGAAGCCGGGATCCTCGTCATACACCGCGAGCGGGCCGCTGGGGTAGGGCTCGGCCTTGCGCTTCTTGCCCTCGTGCACGTCGCTCCAGGTGAAGGGCGTCTTGCAACTCACGACGACGTTGTTCGCGATGAGCGAATCCGCCGGCTTCGCGCTCACGAATTCGTAGCCGAAGTTCGCCCCGATCGCGATGTTGTTCCGGCAGTTGATCGACTGGGGAAACTTCGCCTGGTAGCCGATCTTGTAGAGGAAGGCCGTGCCGCGCTTCCCCTTGCTTTTCAGGTTCACGATATTGCCGAAGACCGTGATGTCCGGATGATCGTGGTCGAAGTAGATCGCGTCGCCGTCGTCCGAGGAGTGGACGTAGTTGTGCCGGATCACGTGCCCGCCGAACTGAAAGTAGCGGTCGTAGTTGTAGATGCCGCCCATGTCGTTCGAGACCGTCGCGAACCGAAAGATTTCGTTGAATTCGATCACGTTGTCGTAGCTTCCGAGCAGGATGCCCGCGTGCGGCGTATCGTGTATCAGGTTGTGCGATACGGTCATGCCCACGCAGACGTGGTTGCCGCCGTTGCCGCCGCCGGTGAAGCCGATGTTCACGCCGGGAGTGTAGACGCGTTGGAGCTCGGAGAAGTGGTGGATGTGGTTGTTCGTCACCAAATGCCCGGCCGGGGTGCGCGGGGTGGTGGTGATGTCGCCGCCGGCCAGGAAGACGCCGCCTGCGCCGAGTTTGCTCAACTCGCTGCTGCGCACGGTGTGGTTTTTTCCGCCCTCCACGCGCACGCCATACTCGTCGACCAGCCGCACCGTGCAGCCGGCGACGAGGTTGCGCTCGCCGCCGCGCACCACGATGCCCGGGCCGGCGTTCACCGTCACCAGCAGGCCGCGCAGGGCCACATGCGAGGCGTCCTCCAGCTTCACCACCGGCTCCAGCGTATCGGCGACGAAAATCTCCGTCTCCGCCAGCGGCGAGGGAGGCCAGAAATAGATTTTGCGGTCCACGAAATCGAGGCACCATTCGCCCGGCTGGTCGATCTCCTCGAGCAGGTTCATCACCCAGTAGGACTCGCGACCGTTGCCCTCGGGCCGGGTGTATTTGTTGCCGATGCCGCCGGGGATCGGCTTCGAAAGTGTCAGCACTTGTCTCTCCGGATCAATGGCCTGAACGCGGATGGCCTCGTTTTGCCACGGAATACGCCAATAGCCTTTCATCCATACGCCTCGGTCGAGGAGTCTCGCCCACGTGGCATGCTTGGCCGCAAACTCGTCGCGATACTCGAAAATCCCGCCCGTGGGGTGATCTTCGAGGAGGTGCCAGGCGGCTCCCTCCCACTTGCGCGTCGTGGGGCCGCCGGCGTTGAAGAGAATCTTGCGGATGGTCATGAACCCGCGGTTCGGGAAGCGCGCGAGCGGCAGGCGTTGATCGGCGGTGAACAGCGAGAGAATGCCGCCCGTGTCCGAAAAAACGTCGGGGTAGGGGCCCAGGCGGGTGAGGCCAAGCGCCGCGGCGTCCACTTCCACAATATGGTCCGCCGCCTCCACCGCCAGACGTGCCCGGGTGGCGGGATTCGTCACCGGCCGGAAATCCCCCGCGCCGAGTTTTCGCGCGCCGAGCAGTCGGGGTTGCTGGCCCTCCTTTGCCCGCCAGACCACGGGCGCCGCGGCGGTTCCGGAATCCTCCGGGCCCAGCGCCAGCGGGCGGCCTTGCAGGTAATCGCCTCCCGCGATCCAGACGGTCACGGGCTCGTTTGGCCGCTCGCGGCGCGCCTCGCGCACCAGATCACGGGCGCGCTCCAGCGTCGCCACCGGCGAAGTGGAGGTTCCCGGCGCCGCATCATCGCCCTCGGGCGAAACGTGAATTTCCCCGCACTGCGTCGGCGCGGCCAGCGCCAGCAGGGACAGGAGGCATGCAAACAGGGGAACGATTCGGATGCGCATCGACGGGGTGTGGGTGGGCTGACCTTGCATGACTTTACCGAACTTGGCCGCTTGGCTATGCAAATTATCACAAAAAAACGCAAAAACGCTGGAAAAATCCGCAAGCCAGGGGAAGTCTTCGAATCGCCCCTCTCCCTAATCCGCGCGCAGGCCGCTCGCTTCCCCCGTCTCCTTCCTACCCATGTCGCCTCGTTTCGTGTTCCTCGCCGTTTTCGCCGCGCTCGCCCTCCCCGGCGGCCTCGCCGCCGAGATTGTCGTTCATGTCTCCCCGTCCGGCCGCGATTCCGCCGCGGGCACCCGCCGCGCTCCCGTAGCCACGCTGGAACGCGCCGCGGAGCTGGTCCGCGCCGCCCGCGAGAAAGTGCCCGGCTCGCCGGTCACCGTAAGCCTGGCCCCGGGAGATTATCCCGTGCTCGACACGCTCCAATTTGGTCCGGCCGACTCTGGCACGCCCCAAGCCCCCGTCGTCTGGCGCGGCGATGACAAGGCCGGGGCGCGTCTCGTGGGTTCGCGTCCCATCGATCCCGGCTTGTTGAAGCCGCTTTCCGATCCGGCCCTGCTCGCTCGTCTGGCGCCGGGGGCGAAAGGACGCGTCATGCA
The DNA here is from genome assembly GCA_027482505.1 of Opitutaceae bacterium. Classification (GTDB taxonomy): domain Bacteria; phylum Verrucomicrobiota; class Verrucomicrobiia; order Opitutales; family Opitutaceae; genus IMCC26134_A. Next base: position 6,304 of record JAIXVY010000149.1, read on the forward strand.
ACTGGATCTTGCCGGTCTTGATCTGCGCCACGCCGAGCGCATGCCCGACTACGCGCGCGACACCGCCGACTTGTTCGCCGTCTTTTTCGACGGCAAACGCCTGCCGCTCTCCCGCTGGCCCAACGGCGAATACGGCTACACCACCATGAAGCGCGTCGTCTCCGGCGGCGGCGTGCGTCCGCGCACCACCGATGGCGGCACTTTCGAATATCGCGAGGACCGCCCCGCCCGCTGGCAGGCCGCGCTCGCCGACAACGGCGTGTGGCTGCGCGGTTTCTGGCGCGTGCCTTGGGTGGCCGAAACCCTCCGGGTGAAGTCCATCGACCCGAAGGACAAGACCATCACCTTCGCCATTTCCACTTCGCAGGGCATCGGCTCCAAATATTCCCGGGAGGTCAACGGCAGCCGCATTGGCGACGGCAAGGAGCCGTGGTTCGCTCTGAATCTCCTCGAGGAGATCGACGAGCCGGGCGAGTGGTGCGTCGATTTCAACCGCTCCCGTCTCTACATCTGGCTGCCCGGACCCGCGCGTCCCGGCGCGCTCCGTTTGGCTGACAACGCCGGCCCCATGGTCTCTTTCGCCGGCGCCGAGCACGTCACCTTCCGCGATGTCACTTTCGCCGAGCAGATGGGCGATGGCGTCTCCATCGCCGACGGACGCGCCGTGCGCCTGCAAGGCTGCCGCGTGGAGGATGTGCTTCGCCGCGGCGTCGTCATCCGCGGGGGCTTCGACCACGTCGTGCAAAGTTGCGACCTCACCGAGATCGGCCTCGCCGCCATCGACCTCCTTGGCGGAGACCGCGCCACCCTCGCCCCGAGCAACCACCAGATTCTCAACAACCACATCTGGCGCGCGGCCCTGCTTGCGCCCGTGCCCGCCCTCATCGCCGGTTTGGACGTCCGCACCCAACAGCTCGTCGGCGCCCGCATCGCGCACAACCGCATCCACGATGTCACCTATTCCGGCGTCCACTTCGCGGGGAACGACAATATCCTCGAATACAACGAACTTTATCGTCTCGGCCTCGATGGCGGCGACCTCGGAGGCTTCTACACCACCGGCGGCTGGACCGCGCGCGGCAACGTCGTTCGCCACAACTTCATCCACCACTCGGAGAACGCCAACGCCATCTACATGGATGACGGCCAGTCCGGGCTGCTGGCCGAGGACAACCTTATCTACCGCGTCGAGTCCGGGCTCTTCATCGGCGGTGGCCACGACCACATCCTGCGCCGCAACCTCATCGTCCAGGCCCACCGCGCCATCCACGTCGACGATCGCGGCGTCGCCCGCAAGTATGTCGCGGACGACAAGCGCCTTCGCGGCGACCTCGACTCCGTGCCCTACCTGCAATCGCCCTGGCGGGAAAAATATCCCGCGCTCGCGGGCATCCTCGACCAGCGGCCCGACGTGCCCCGCAACAATCTCCTGAGCGAAAACATCGCCGTCGCCTGCCCGACCTTCGCGCGTCGCAGCGGCAAGGCGGAGACGCTCGGCGGCTTTCGCATCGAGAACAACGCCGAGCTGCCCTCCGCGGACATCTTCGTGGACGCCGCCGCCCTCGACTTCGCCCTGCGCGAGCCCGCCCCGCCGGCCTTCGCCGGCCGCGCGCCTTTCGATCTTTCGCGCTACGGGCTTCAGGTCGACGAGTTCCGGTCCAAGGTGCCGGCCCGCGATCTCGAACTGCTTCGCGGCGGCGACACCAAACGCAAGGCCTTCGACTCGCAGCAGGACGTGAACGCCTACCCGCGTTGATTCGGCGTTCCCCATGTCACGGATTCTCCTGGCCGCTTTTTTCGCGTCATTGCTTTTTCCGCGCGCCATGGCTTCGGAGGCCCGCGTTCCTCCCGGCGCGCCGACCTTGTCCGCGTTTTTGGACGAGCCCTCGCCGACGGAGAAAGTGTATCGCATCGTGGACGGTCGCTCGCTCAGGCTGTTTGTTTTCCATCCCTCCATCGCCGGCGCCGTCCCGGCCCCAGCGGTGGTTTTCTTTCATGGCGGCGCCTGGCGCGGCGGAGCGCCCGAGGTGTTTTTCCCGCACGCCCGCTACTTCGCGAGCCGCGGGCTGGTCGGCATCAGCGTGGAATACCGTCTAGTCACCCCCCGCGCGCTTGGCGTCGCCGACTGCGTGGAGGACGCCCGCGCCGCGCTGCGCTTTGTCCGTGAAAACGCCTCCACCCTCGGCATCGATCCCGCGCGCATCGCCGCGGGCGGCGATTCCGCCGGCGGCCACCTGGCCGCCTGCCTTGCCACCGTGCCGGGCGGGGACGCCGCCTCGCGCCCCGACGCGCTGCTTCTCTACAATCCCGTGCTCGACCTGACCGCGGGCGACTGGGTGCGCTTTGTCCTCGGCGGCGACCGCCTCGACCTGAAAGGCGCCGCCCAGCCGCCCGCCTCCGCCGACGAGCGGGCTCGCGCCGCGGCCCTTTCGCCCGTGCTCCATGTCGGACCTTCGCTGCCCCCCACGCTTTTGGTCCAGGGCGAGGACGACAAGGTCACCCCGCCGGTTCACGCGGGGCGTTTCGCCGACGCGGCCCGAGCCGCGGGCGTCCGGTGCGAGCTCAGAATGCTGCCCGCCACCGGCCACGCTTTCGTCGTTCCGCGCTACAAGGCTCCCGAGTCCGCCGTGGTCGATGCCATCCGGACGGCCGATCGCTTTCTTGTTTCGCTGGGGTGGCTGGAGGGCGAGCCCGCCTTGGCGCCATCCGTGCCGCCCGCCTGGACGCCGCGCCAGCCCTAGCGTCTTCACCCGACTCGACCGATTTTTTATGCCACCGTTCCGATTCTTAAGGCTGTGCGTTCTGTTCGGCCTGCTCCTTCCGCTCTCCGCCGCGGCGGCCGAGTTCGCCCCGGTTTACACCTCCGGCGCCGTGCTCCAGCGCGAGCGGCCCGTCGCCGTCTGGGGCTCCGGCCGCGATGGCGAGCAGGTCACCGTCGAGATACTCGGCGTTTCCGCCAGCGCCACCGTCTCCTCCGGCCGCTGGAGCGTCGCGCTTCCGGCCTTGCCCGCGACCGCCTCCGCCACGCTCCGCCTGCGCGGCGACAACACGCGCGAGCTTTCCGACATTGCCATAGGCGAGGTCTGGCTCGGCCTCGGCCAGTCCAACATGGAGTGGCGTCTGAACCAGTGCGGCGACCTTACTTCCGCGCTCATCGCCTCGGCGGACAACCCCTCCATCCGCCAGATCAAGATCCCGCTGCGTCCCTACGCCGGCGATGCGCTTCCCGCCTTCGCCTGGAAAAAATTCGATCGTGCCAACGCGCCTTACTTCGGGGCCGTCGCCTACTTTTTCGCCGCCGAACTCCAGCGCAAACTCGGCGTCACCGTGGGCATCGTGAACTGTTCCTACGGCGGCACCCCGATCGAGGCCTGGATGAGCCGCGAGGCGCTGGTCGCCGCGGGTTTTTCCGAAGCCTTGGCCGATCACGACCGCAAGATGACCGTCTGGCCCGACTTCGCCGCCTACGACCAAGCCTGGCGTGACTACGACGTCGCGAAAAAAGCCTACGAGGCCCGCAAAAAAGCCAACCCTTCCGATCCCGCTCTCGGCGCGCCGCCCGTCGAGCCTTATGGGTTTCGCACCAAAGGTCGCCCCGCCTGCCTTCGCGAGTCTATGCTCTCGCTCATCACGCCCTACACGGCGCGCGGCGCGCTTTGGTATCAGGGCGAAAACAACGCGGGCAAACCCGCCGACTACGCTCGTTTGCTGCCGGCCTTCGCGGCCGAGCTGCGCTCCGCCTGGGGGCGCCCCGATTTGCCGGTCTACATCGGCCAGCTCTCCTCGCCCACCGCCAACTGGCCCGATGAAAAAGAGGGTTACGCGGCGCTTCGCGAGGTCCAGCGCGCCTTCGCCGTTGCCGATCCGCATTCCGGCTTCGTGGTCACGCTCGACCACGGCGAACGCGGCGAGGTTCACCCGAGAAACAAGCGTCCGGTCGGCGAGCGTTTCGCCCGCCTCGCCCTGGCCCGCGCCTATGGCCTGAACGGCTTCTCCGCCCAGAGCCCCTACGCGACGAAGGCCACCCTCGCCGGCGACACGGTCGAGGTCTCCTTCGCCGATCTGCCCGGCCGCCTCGAACTGCGCGACCCCTCCGTGCCCGCGCTTGTTCTTCGCGACGCCGCCGGCGAAAGCAAGGCGCCCGCCTCGATCACCCTATCCCCCGACGGCAAACACTTGCGCCTCGCGTCGCCCGTCGGCTTCCGCGCGACTCGTGTTTCTTACGCGTATCAAAATTTCTGCGCGCTTACGCTCTTTAGCGAAGAGGCGCTCCCTGTCAGCCCCTGGTCCCTGCCCGTGGAGTGACGCCGATGAACTGTCGCTTTCTCGGTCCATCCCTTTTCGCCGTCGCGTCCCTCGCGCTTGCCGCCCCTCCGTCCGTTCCCGCCGCCGATACCCCCGCCTTTCTCGCCGACCCCGAGGCTCTGCGCGGGTCTGTTCCCGCCCTCCGCGAGCAGCGCCACTGGACCGAGTTCGCCACGCCCGAACAAGTCGCCCTCTACGACGGACCAGAGACCGTCTACCCGGAGATTCCTCCGTCCGCCCACGATCTCACCGGCTTCGACCCCGCCCTCCTCGGCTCGCCCGTCCCCGCTCCCGGCGTCCACCCGCGCATCCTCTTCAGCCCGCAAGACGTGCCGCTTCTCAAACGCCGCCTCGAGTCCAGCCGCGCCGGAAAAAAAGCCCTCCTCGAGACCCGTTTCCTCCTCGCGCAAACCCTCTACAACCCCGCTTCCGGAGAGGGCAAAATCTACGCCAAACTCGTCGCCGGCGACACCGCGGATATGCGCTTCCTTCGCCCCGAGCCGCCCAAGCAGGTCGAATCGATCGTTCTCAACACGCCTCCGCGCCATTGGTTCGAGGGCTACGTCCAGACGCTGCCCGATACCATCCACACCGCCTACCTGCCCAATCTTCTCGTCGCCTCCGCGTTTCAGGCCCTGCTCGACCGCGATGAAGCCCGCGGCCGCGCCACCGCCTCCGCCATCGCCAACTACTACCGGCTCCGCAATCCCTTCATCGATGCGTTCGCCGAGGAGCAGCAACGCACTCTGGGCGCCCCGCGCGACCATTGGCGCGCCATCTTCGGCGTCGCCGGCGGCAACAACCTCGCCTTCTGCTACGACCTCGCCGCCCCGTGGATGAACGACGACCAGCGCGCCGTCCTTCGCCACGCCATCTCCGCTTCGACCTCCGGCCGTCTCGCCTACGGCATGAACGGTCCCGCCCGCTGGGCCGAGACCAACTGGACCGGCTGGGACCTGGAGCATTATCTCACCGCCCTCGCCATCGAGGGCGAACCGGGCTACGACGCTTCCATCCAGCCCGCTGCCCTGCGCGCGCTCAAGGGTTACCTCCAGTGGGGGATCAGCCCCTCGGGAACCATCTTCGAAAGCAACGGCAAGATCGGCGCCGGCTTCCACTACGCGATGCTCACCGCCATCGCCCTCGCCCGACGCGGCGAAAATCTG
>JAIXVY010000300.1 GCA_027482505.1 Opitutaceae bacterium
GACGAACATGCCGAAGCGGGTGTGCTCCATCCAATTGTTGTCGGAGACCGCGAGCGACCTGGCTTCCACGCGATCCACGGTGTAAGGGTTCTCGACCGCGCGGGATGGCTGCAGGATGGCGGCGGTTAAGAGGAATGCGGAGAGGAGCGGTTTCATTTTGATAAGCGGCCAGTTGGCGCGTGTCCACAAAGGCCCATTCGACGTCGCCGTGGCTTGAGGTCGTTATCCAATCAGAGGGCGACGGCCGGCGCCGAGGTTTGGGGCCTCGTGGCGGGCGTGGATTTCGCCCTGCTCAGCAATTCGGCGAGACGCTGGATTTCGGCGGGATTTTCGGAGGCCAGATTTTTGGTCTCGCCCGGATCGGCGGCGACATTGAAGAGGCCGGGTCGGGCGGGCGCGCCGGGCGCCTTTTTCCGGGATTTCCAGCCCTCGACGAGATCGAGGTCGGGAATGTATTTCCAAGGACCGCTGCGGACGGAGAGGTGGCCGCTGCCGCATTGCAGGATAAGGTCCTCGCGTCTCGGCGCGCCGTTTTCGCCGAGCAGGGCGGGGAGCAGATTCAAGCTGTCGGGCAGGGCGTTTTCCGGGAGCGCGACCGAGGCGGCCGCGGTGATGGTGGCGGGGATATCGAGGGTGGAAACGAGGTCCTCCGAGACGCCGGGAGAGATGCGCGCGGGCCAGCGCACGATGAAAGGGACGCGCGTGCCGCCTTCCCACGAGGTGGATTTGATGCCGCGGAAGGGACCGCCCGGGCGGTGCCCGTTCTCGTCGGTTTCGTAGGCGCCGTTGTCGCTGCTGTAGATGATGAGCGTGTCGTCGGCGAGCTGGAGGCGGTCGAGCGTCTGGAGGAGTTGTCCGAGGGCGTCGTCGAATTCGAGGAGCATGTCGGCGCGCGCGCCGAGGCCGCTGGCGCCGGCGAAACGCGGACCGGGGATCTTGGGCGCGTGGACGTTGTGCGGCGCGTAGTAGAGGAAGAATTTCCGGTCCTTGCCGCGCTCGATGAATTGCACGGCCTCCCGCGTTATGATGTCGGCGAGTTTCGTGTCGTCCCACCAGGCGGCCTTTCCGCCTTTGGCCCAGCCGATGCGATTGCGGCCGGCGGCCCACGAAGACAGGCCAAGCGCCTCCGCCTCCTTTTTGTCATAGGTGTAGGCGATGGGGTCCGCGGGATCGAGGCCCACGACCTCGTGATCGCGCACGAGCACGGTGGGGATGCGGTCGTTGGTGGCGGGGATGCCGAAGAACTCGTCGAAGCCGACCTCGAGCGGGCCGGGGTTGAGCGGCTTATTGTAGTCGGGCTTGGTCAGGCCGAAACCGAGATGCCATTTGCCGACGAGACCGGTGTGGTAGCCGGCTTTCTGGAGCAGGCCGGGGGCGGTGACCATGTCGGTGGGAATGGTGAGCGGCGCGGCCCCGTTGGAGACGCTGCGGTTCACGCCGACGACATCGCGCCTGAAACCATACTGGCCGGTGAGCATCGAGTAGCGCGTGGGCGTGCAGACGGCGGCGGAGGCGTGGCCGTTGACGAAGCGCCGGCCCTCGCGGGCGAGACGGTCGATATTGGGGGTGTTGACCTTGGTGGCGCCGTAGCAGCCGGCGTCGCCCCAGCCGATATCGTCGGCGAGGATCACAATGATGTTGGGGCGCGAATCGGTGGTCGCATTCGCCGCGGCGGACACGGGCCAAAGCGAGGCAAGGGGCAGGCACAGCAGGGCCGCCAATCGGGAATGTAGATGCATGATGTTAAGGTTTAGACACCTTCAGGCGCATGAATCTCGCGGGGCCTGGCCCGACGGGCACGCTGGCCCTCACGGTTTGGAGGATGCCGTTGTCGCCGAGGATCTCCTCGGAAACGCCCGCGCTGCTCCAAGTCCCGGCGACGAGGTTGTCGCTCCACTCCATGGTGAAGATGGCGCCGTCGGCGAGGGCCGCATGGGAGCGAACGTAGGTCGAGACCAGCATGCTTCCCGCCCGCGCCAGAGTAGGTGTGGCCATGGAAGACGCGCTCGGGTCTTGCGCGGTGGCGAACTCATAAAAGTTGTTCTCGCCGTCGCTGTTGGGGTCAAGGGAATCGGCCGCCGAGCCCGCGTTGCCGGTCGTGCCGAAGTAGTCGTAGCGCCAGGCCTGCTGCGGACTGACCAAGGTGAGGACGATGTCGTTGCCGGTGCCGCCGGAATAGGAAATCAACCAATGATATCCGCCGGAGCGGAAGCTCTTGTTCGCGGGCTTGCCCGCGAACGCGCCCGACACCGTGGCGGCGCCGGAGGTGCAGTTTACGACGCGAAACGTGGAGCCAAGCGTGAGGCCGGGAGCGGCGAGCACCTCGAGGTCGCCGCCCAGCACCAGGCTGCCGCTGAGGCTGAGTTGATCGTGCTGGGTGCCGACCGTCGGACCGTTGCTGCGGACGCGCAGCTTGCCGCCGGGATTGATCGTGACGTTGCCGCTTATGGTGCGGTTGCCGGTTGTGGAGCCGAGCCCGAGGGTGCCGCCATTCACGACGAGCGGACTTGCGAGGCTTCCGGCCAGTTCGAGGGTGCCTTCCTGCACGGTGGTGCCGCCGGTGAAGGAATTGGCTCCGGCGAGGATCACGGTGTCGGGCGTGGTTTTTATGACCGAGGCGGAGCCGCCCAGTCGGGCGCTGATCACGCCGCCGCGAAGATCGTAGCTCGCCGCCGCGAGAAACTGGGAGGAAGTGCCGGTGCTGTTGAGGATATTTCCGCCGTTTAGGACGACTCGGCCCACGGTGTCGGTGAACGCGTTGAGATCGAAGGTCCCGCCGCTGTTCACCGAAAGGGTGAGAGAATCGGAGAAGCCATTGGTGATGCCCAGTCTGACGACGCCCGCCTCAATCGAGAGCGTGCCGGTGGTGCTCAGGGTGTTGGGAATCGTCAGGGTTCCGGCGCCTCGCTTTATGTAGAGGCTGGACGATCCGCCCCAGTTGCCCGTGGAGGTGGAATCGACGGGCTCGTCGAAAATCACCGTCGCCCAGTTCAGAATGGAGCCGGCGTAATCTTTTAGACTCATCACAAGCGTGCCGTCATTCACGGTGGTATTGCCGGCGACCGAGGTCGCCCCGTTGAGGCGCACGATGCCGGCGCCGTTTTTGACGAGGCTGCCCGCGCCGGTGATGGCTCCGTTCATGATGGTCGTTCCCGACCCGGAAAAAGTGAGGGTAAAGGCCGCGGCGGTGGTGTCCACCGGGCTGGCGATCGTGAGTGTTCCCGTCCCGGTGCCGCTGCCGATCTGGGCGGGGGCGGTCATGATCAAGGGCCCGGCGAAGCTTACCGCGCTGTTGTCGGCCACTTCGATGGCACCGGTGGCGGTGGCGTCGCCCCTGCCGGCGATCTGGACGGTTTTTGTGCTGGGATACTGCACGCCCGCGGCGAAGGCCAGGGTTCCGCTAAAATTGAGGCTGCCCAAGGTGTAGCTTTGCGCGTCTACCAGACCGCCACCGGCCCCCAGTGCCGATGAAGAGGTCGCCACCACGCGCCCATCTTCGATCGTGAGATTGCCTGTAAACGAATTGTTGCCCGACAGCCATGCGGAGCCGGCGTTGACCTTGGTTATATTGGCAAAGTGGGAGCTTATGTTTCCGCCGATATTTACGCGTCCGCCGCCGCCAATGACGAGAGCGCGGCCGGTCGCGGAGCCGGTGAGCGGGCCGTTGATGTTCAGACTTACCGAGCTGTTGGAGCTGAAATTCGAGAACGTGACATCGCGCTGCGCCTGAATGGGCGCCGTGATGGTCTGCGACGCAGGCACATCCCCGTTGACCACTATGCCGCCGATGCCGGTGCCGGAGACAAGCGAGCCGAGAAGCAAACTGGAGCTTCCATCGCCGCCGCTGGAAATCGTCATCCCCGGACAATTGGGCGTGCCGAAATACAGCTCCTTCACGCTGGTGTTTGCAGTGATTGATACGACTGAGTTCGCCCCCGCGCCGTTGAATACCGCGGCGTCTCCCGCGCCGGGTATTCCATCCGGTCCCCAGTTTGATACGCTTGCCCAGTTGCTATTAGTCGCGCCGGTCCAGCCCGGCTTCATCCACGTCCGCACATAGACGATGTTCATACTGGAATCGTTCATGAGGGCGCTGTTTATCATGCCGTTATCGCCTTGGGCGTTAGCAAAGGGGATGACTTTGGTGCTAAACAGGATTTGAACCGGAGTCATGTTTTCGTAGGCGATGATTTGTGATGCCGTTTTCGTTTGCACCAGTTGCCCGTCCCAATACCACCGCATTGAACCGTCCGTGTCCCATTCC
>JAIXVY010000193.1 GCA_027482505.1 Opitutaceae bacterium
CCGCGCCCGACGCGAAGATCGACGATCGGGCCGGCGCGGCGTGGTTCGCACGCGCCTGCGTCCAGTGCCACGGTCCCGAGGGGCGCGGCGACGGGCCGCTGGCGGCGCGCCTCTCCTCGCGTCCGGCCGATCTGTCCCGTCCGCGCCCTTGGGACGACCTCGAGCTGGCCCGGCTGGTGAAATTCGGCCGTCCCGGCACCGCGATGGCGGGCCACGAGGCTCTCGACGACGACGCGGTGGTTTCGCTCGCCCGGCACGTGCGCGGCCTGCAAGGCTCCGCGCCGACCCGATGAAAATCCTGGTGGTGGAAGACGAGCGCAAGGTGGCCGCCTTCGTGGCGCAGGCCCTTGCCGAGCAGGCCTACGCGACGCGCGTGGCCGGCGGCTGCGCGGCCGCGCGCATCGCCCTCTCCGAGGAGCCTTTCGACGCCGTGGTGCTGGATCTGGGCCTGCCGGATGGCGACGGGCTCGACCTGCTCGCCGAGTGGCGGGCGGCGGGCTTCAACGAGCCGGTCCTCATCCTTAGCGCGCGCGACGCCGTGGCCGACCGAATCAGCGGCCTCAACCGCGGGGCCGACGACTACCTGCCCAAGCCCTTCAGCGTGGACGAGCTGGTGGCGCGCGTGCGCTCCCTGCTTCGCCGCCAGGCCGGCACCAAGGCCACCGTGCTCTCCCACCGCGGGCTTCGCCTCGACCTGCTCGCCCGCGACCTGCGGCGCGACGGCCAGCCGGTGGAGCTGACCAGCCGCGAGTTCGCCCTCGCCGAGCTCTTTTTGCAGAACTCGGGGCGCGTCCTCACCCGCACCCTCATCGCGGAAAAGGTCTGGGAGGCGAGCTACGACCTGGAGACCAATCTCATCGACGTCTACGTGCGCCGATTGCGCGCCAAGCTGGAGAGCCCCGGCCAGCCCCCGCTCATCCGCACCGTGCGCGGCACCGGTTACCAACTCTTGCCATGATCGCCCGCACGCTCACGTGGAAGACCACCGTGCGGTTCGCCGTGCTGGTCACGGCGACGACCCTGCTGGTGCTCGCGGCGGGCGGCTGGCTGCTCGATCGCCAGATGCGCCGCGGCCTGACGCTCCTGCACGAGGGCGAGGCGGAGGAGCTGCGCGACATGCTCCGCGGAGCGCCCGCGACTCCCGAGGCGGTTCGGTCGCGCGTGCTGCGCGACAGCGCCGGCGACGCGGAGTGGTTTTTTATCCAGATTCACGACGAGGCCGGGCGGGTTTTGTTTCGCTCCGCGAACCTCGGCGAGGCGGTCATGCCCGACCTCAGCCCCAAGGAGCACGAGCGCATGGTCGAGCTGCCGGGGGTGGGCGGTGTGCAGATGACCGAGATCCGCGCCGAGGGCTGGCACATCCAGGTCGGCAGTCCGCTGCGCCTGGAGCGCCTCCTTCTCGCCGACTACGCCCGGGTGAGCGCCGTGCTCGCCGGCGCGGCCGCCCTCGCCGGGCTCGGCCTGGGCTACGGCTTCAGCCGCGTGACCCTCCGCCCGCTGCGCGCCATCGCCGACACCGCCCGCCGCATCGGCGGCGACAACCTCCGCGAACGCATCCCCGTCCCCGGCCCCGGCGACGAGCTGGCGGAGCTGGCCCGGGTCCTCAATCAAACCTTCGACCGCCTCGAAACATCCTTCGAGCAGGTGCGCCGCTTCACCGCCGACGCCTCGCACGAGCTCAAAACGCCCCTCGCCCTCATGCGGCTCAACGCCGAGCGCCTGCGCGCCCGCGCCTCCAACGTCGCGGACGAAGCCGCGCTGGACGACTTGATCGAGGCGACCGGCCGCCTGCAGGAGGTCATCGGAAAACTGCTCTTTCTCGCCCGGGTCGAGGGCGGCGGCCTGGCCCTCGCCTCGCGTCCGGTGCCGGTGCAAGGACTGGTGGCCGATTTCGCCGAGGACGCCTCGGCGCTGCTCGAGGACGCCGGAGGGCGCTTCGAGGTCTCGGGCTGCGACGCGGGCGAGCTGCGCGGCGACGCCGGTCTCTTGCGCCAGCTTTTGCTCAACCTGGTTTCCAACGCCGCGCGCGTCACCCCCCAGGGCGGTCTCGTCAGCATGGAGGCTCGCCGCACGCCGCAGGGCTGGCGCCTCGCCGTCACCGACGAGGGGCCGGGCCTGCCCCAGGACCAACTCGAACGCGTGTTCGGCCGTTTCGTGCGCTACTCGACCACGCCCGGCCGAGGCGAAGGCTCGCCCGGCCACGGGCTGGGCCTCGCGATCTGCCGGGGCATCGCCGCGCTGCACGGCGGCGAGATTCGCGCGGAAAATCGCGACGACGGCCGCTCCGGCCTTCGCGTGGTCATCACGTTGCCCGCCGGCGCCTCTCCCGCCTGAACCCCGCCGGACAGCCGTGGAGCGAACCGGTTGTTGGTTGTTAGCTGTTGGTTGATCGACGGGCTTGGCGTTCAGCGCATTATACCAATCCCCTGTTCGTTCTGAATTTATTCAACGCAGAGCCGCCGAGACGCAGAGAGTCGGAAATGTTTTTCCATAAGCTTTATCCTGGCTTTCTCCGCGCCCCTGCGCCTCCGCGTTAAAGTCCGACACCAAGATCGTGTTGGTGTTATCCACTCCGCAACCTGCCGCGCAACCAACAACCCCTCCTCCCAATTCCTACCGCAGGCGGGAGATGTAGCGCGGGTCGCGGTGCAGCAGGCGCTCGACCAGTTGCCGTGGCACCGACAGCACGAAACGACGGTTGGTGTTTATCGCCAGCAACAGCAAAATACCGAGCGCCGTGCCCGTGCCTAGCAGCAGATGGCGGGGCGTCTTCAGCAGCACGCCCATCAAAGCGACGCCAAAGCCGGTGAACGCGAGCCCCCACGCCAGACTGCGCGCCGCCGCGGCCGAAGCCGCGCCCAGGGCCAGCGCCGGCAAAACCACGCCCGGGGGCAGCAGGCCGAGCAGCACGCCCGCCACGTAATCCGCCGGCGCGTGCCGCTCCCCGTCCGGCGTTTTTTGCCGCCACAATTGCAGAAACACGCCCGCCAGCAGCAAAGCGGCCAGAAACGCCACCGTTTCGCCCTGGTCCGCCATCTTGGGCGGCAGCACGGTCAAGGCGTAGCTAAGCAGAGTCGCGCCCGCACAGCCCCGCGCGCCATCGATCCAAACCACCGGATGGGCCAGCCAGACGCCCTTTTGCCAGAACTTCTTGTCCAATACCCGATCCATCGCGAGATGCCGCCTATCCTTGGGGTAAAACCAAAACGAAGGCAGGCAAAGCAAAGCGATGCCCGCCAGCGCGGCGACCAAATGGGAAAGCTCGGGATCGGGAACGGGAGTGGCCATGGATGTCGCGCCGAGGCGTAATCCGACAGTAGCAAAAAATTGCAAAACATATACGCCG
>JAIXVY010000145.1 GCA_027482505.1 Opitutaceae bacterium
AAGGGGGGGGGGGGGACCGGTAAATCCGTATTATTTCCGAGAAGGGCAAAACGGCCCTTTTTTGGACGCACTCCCGAATGGGTAACGATAGGGTAGCAGAACCGGGCGAGAGTTGCGACACGAGACGACACACGCCAGCGTTTGATCTGGCCGGGGCGGCGGCCTGCGGCTCGCTCGCCTCCGTCCAGCCGCAAGCGTAGGCGCGGCCCGTCCGACGCCATCCGCGCGCGGTGCTGTAACGCCAGCGTGTGCCCGTTGAGGGTTTTCGCATGGAAGGGGGCGGGGCCGGCCTGTTCGTGGCTCAGAGGCCGGACCCTTGCGGTCCGCGTGCGTCGCGACGACGAGGCATGTCTTGACCCGCTACGCGGGTCGCTGGCTGCGACTCGTGTATCTGGCGGGCGCTCGTGGCCTCGCGCCCTTCCTCAGCAGCCGGACAGCGTCGCTTGGTCAAATCCGGTATCCGATACACGCGGGGCTCGATTCGCCCTGGCTCTGCGAGGTTCCGCATCAGATCGGCAGCGTCCGCGATAATCCAAGACCCACCATCGGCCGCACGGGAAATTCGCTTTTTCACAGCTCAGGAATCAAAAGGACGAAGCCCCATTGAACAGTCGAACGCGCGCATATCCTCAGCCGCCGCTTTGATCAACGGGTCGGCCATGGCTAACACTTGGCGCGCGACACGAAGGCGCTTGGCCTCCTCCCATTCCCGAGCCGATTTGCGCCTCTTACGAACGCGCTCCGGTGCGAGTTCGCGACGAGCTTCGGCCATGGCCTCGCGATCACGCACGGTGAGAACACGACGCCGCGCCTTGATTTCAGCGAGAGCCAGAAACCGAGCGCGCGAGGTGCGAACGTCCCGCATCGCCTGATCAAGTTCGGGCGCAGTCTCGCGGAGCAGTCGCAGAGCGGCCGATAGCTGGGGAGCCGATAAACCCGCTTTTTCGGCCACGGCAGCAACAGTCCCGGCGTCACGCTCGACGGCCACCAGATCGGGCCGCAAGACGAACAGGAAAGCCAATGAACGAGCAAGCAAAGTGCCCGTGTGGTAGCCGTCCGACAAGAAGACCAGAAGATCGGAAAGCGGGTTTCCGTCGCGGCCTGCGTCGTCGGCGCCGTTGCGGTCGAAATCGCGCCAGACCTCAAAAGCCTCGCGGTCTTCCCGCGCGCGCTGCGGGTCGAATTCGTCGCGGCTCATCACGCACCGCCTTTCGCAAGCATCGTCTCGATGCGGTTGAGCGTTTCAGGGCTCGCGGCCGAAATCAGAGTTTCGACAAGCGGACCGATGTCTTCGGTGTGTTGGAGAAAAAGCGCGACTAATACCTTTCGGCGGTTAGCGTCGGCCTGTGTCAGCTGCTGGCGTAGCTCGGCAATTCCGGGCGTTTTGGTGGCGGGTGTGGCGGGGGGTGTTGCGTGCATTGTCTGATGTGGTTTTTGTTTTTCTTCATCAGACGCATGTAGTTGACCTTCAACGTATTCGAACCTGCTAGGGTCCACCACTTTAAACCCCGCCGGAAACGGCGGGGTTTTGTATTTTTCAGGCGAGAGCCAAGCGCAGGGATGCGCGCTCACTTTTCCTTCATCACATAAACCCCGTTCCAATTCGCACCTGGCGGGTTCTCTCTGAGTTCGGCCACCAGCTTGAGGTAGACGAGAGAGGGGTTGCTGGTGATGCCCGTGGCCGGGTCAGGCTGGTTCGGCTCCAGGACGGCGCTGGCCTTGAAGTGCGCGATTGCGGCGTCCCACTCTTGGGCGTAATAACTCGCCAGGCCGGCCGCGAAGCGGGCGACCGCCTCGCGGGTTTTGTCCGTCACATCCTCCTTGAGGCCGACCAATTCGTGGATGGGCACCGGCGTGCTGCGGCCTTTCACGACGATGCGGCCCAGATTGCGGAAAAGCACCCTGCCTTCGGCGTCGGCCGCCTCGCAGGCGATGCGGGTGGGGTCCGCGCACATCGTGTAAACGCCCCAGGCCTTGGCGCCCGACTCCATGCGCGCGGCGAGATTCACCGTGTCCCCCATCATCGTGTAGCTGAAGCGGGAAGCGCTGCCCATATTGCCCACGACGGCGCGCCCCGAGTTGAGGCCGATGCGGGTGCGCAGCCGGAGCACGATTTCGGGCCAGTTTTTTTGCGGTTCCCGGGCCCATTTCTCGCGCAGCTCGGCGCAGCGTTTTTGCACGCGGAGCGCGGCCACGCAGGCCTTGAGCGGATGCTCCGGCAATGCGAGCGGGGCCCCGTAGATGGCGACGACTGCGTCGCCGATATACTTGTCCAGAGTGCCGCCCTCGGCCTGCACGATGTCGGTGCAGGCGGTCAGATATTCGTTCATCAGCTCGACCAGCTGGGGCGGGGAAAGCTTTTCGGAGAAGGTGGAGAAGGATTCCACGTCGCTGAAGTAGGCGGTGATGTTCTCCTCCACGCCGCCGAGCTTCGGCTCCTGGCCGGCATCCACCATCTGGCTCACGATCGAAGGGGCGAGATAGGCGCCGAAGAGTCCCTTGATGCGGCTCTTCTGCTTCTGGGCCAACACCAGCTGGGCCGCGCCGCCGATGAAGGCCGAGCTCAGCGCCGCGCCCAGGGGCACGACCATCGGCAGCACCCAGCCGCCCAGGGAAAAGGCCGCGAAGCATAGCGCGACGTAGCCCAAAAAAAGCGCGGCGGCCACCATGCGCCTCAGCCCGCTGCGCCTGCCCTCCGAGGCGAGCGAAAGGCCGACGATGAGCGCGGTGAGCCCGAGGGTGACCACGGGCAGCACCCATTCCGGCGGCAGGCGCAGGACACGCTCCCCGAGGATGGTCTTCACCAAATTCCCATGCACCCCCACCTTCGGCACCGGGGTGCGGTCGAAAGGCGTCGGCGCGAGATCCTGGAGCATGTTCGCCACCGGACCGATCAGCACGACGGCGTCCTTGAAAAAACCGTCGGCGAAAAACGCCTCCCCCTCGGCCCGCTCCTGCGGATTCTCCGACCGCAGCCACTGCAACGCGGTGAGCACGGTCGCAAAGCTGGCGCGCGGATTGCGCTCGTCGTCGGCCCACCTCGAGAACCAGTTGATGTTCACCATCTGGCCCCGCCGCAAGGGAACCCGGCGAATCACCCGCCCGTCGGCGCCCGCCAACTCTATCGCGTCGGGTTTTATGCGCACGTCCTCCGGACGAATGCCGAGGTAGAGCCGGGCCAGCTCCAAAGAAAGGTGCAGATAGGTTCTCTCGGGCGTGCGCGCGAACATCGGAGCCTCCGAGGTGTGGCCGTCCATGATGTCGATCAGGCCGATCAACGGGGGGCGGAAAAACGCGCCGCCCATCTCCCAGCCGGGCAATTCCGGAGGCGAGGTGCGTCCGCCGGGACCTTCGACCAAGGGTATTTGCTGATCGACGACGGTGCCGTCTTCCAGCGTGCGAATACCCTGCTCGGCGTAGCTGGCGGCAAGCACGACGGGCGGGCCGGAAAAAAGATAGCGTCCGAACTCCGCCTTGCCGCGCGCCACCTTGCGAGGATCCGCGATGTTGGGCACGCCTCCGTCGGAGAAGACCACGTCGATGCCGATCGCCTTCGCGCCGCCCTTTTGGATCAGCCCTTCGGAAACCTGGGCGAAAAGTCCCCGATCCCACGGGAAATTGCCGAGCGCGAGCAAGGAGTCGGTGTCGATGTCGACATACACCACCCGCACCGGCGCCTCGACCGGGCCTCGCACCTTGAAACGCGCGTCCAGCGAAAGCTGCTCGAGCGGACGCAGCAGCCCCCACTGCGCCAGCAGCAGCCAGACCAACGAGAGCGCGATCAAACTGAGATAGAGCCACAGCGTCGCGCGAAGTTTCCGGAGGGGTTTAGGCGTGGACACGTGACCGGGATGCACGACCGCCCGCGCCCGGGCAATGTCATTGGTCGTTGGACAAGCGGGGCCCCAGGCTCTTTCTTCCGCCTCCCTCCGCCCGTGCCAGACCTCTCCGCACCCGCCCTTTCCCTCCCCGCCCGCGCCAAACACACCGGGGTATGCCCGTCCGCCCGCGGAGCCGTGCTGGCCCGGCTGCTGGCGCTCCACTCCGCGCCGGTCTGGCTGGTCGTGGCCGACACGCTCAAGACCGCCGAACAACTCGCCGAGGACGCCGCGCTTTTCCACCTCGCCCGCTCCTCCGCCGGTTCCGACGCCCGGACAACGCGCGGCAAACGCGCCGGCTCCGCCTCTCCGGCCGACGCCCTCGAAACGCTGGTGTTTCCGGAATCTCTCACCGAATCGCGCGACATGGCCGAGGCCTTCGCCGCCTCCGCCGACCGCCAGGCGGTGCTTTCCCGTCTGCGCGCCACGCGCAATCTCTCCTCGGCGGAATGCGCCCGGCCGCTGGTCGTCTTCACCACGCCCGCCGCCCTGCTTCAGCGCGTTCCCGCCCTGGAGGACTACGCCGCCAACGAGCTCACCCTCGTCAAAGGCCAGACTCACCCCTTCCAGGCCCTGCTGGAGAAACTTCGCGCTCTCGATTACGACTCCGAGGCGGTCTGCGAAGCGCCCGGCACGTATGCCGTGCGCGGAGGCATCATCGACCTCTATCCCGTAAACGCCGCCCGGCCCTACCGGCTCGATTTTTTCGGCGACGACCTGGAGGAAATCCGCGAACTCGATCCCGTCACGCAGCGCTCAGGCGACGCGGTGGAAAAGCTGACCCTCGCCGCCTCGCCCCGGCTCGCCCTGGCGCCCTCGCTCTCCGGGCTGGCCCCCTACCTCAGCCCCGCGACCCGGCTCGTCTTGGTCGAGCCCTCGGCGCTCGACGAATCTTTCAGCCTGCTAGCGCGGGAAAAGCCTCCAGCCGAAGGCGCGCCACCGCCGCTCGCGCCCATTCTCGCCCGCGTCGCCGCGCTAGACGGCATCGCCGATCTCGACGAGGCCGCCGCGCTCTTCGACGGCGCGGCCACGCCCGTCGAGGAAACCACTTGGGATACCGAAAGCCTGGCCCACCATCGGCGCTACCCCTCCGACGATCTTATCGCGCAGGAGCGCCTCGACGCCGAGGAGCAGGCGAGGCACGAGTTTCTCGCCCGCCTCGCCCGCTGGCACGGCGAAGGCGCGCGAATCTCCATCGTGGCGCCCAAGGAGTCCGAGGAAAAACGCATCCAGGAAATTCTCGCCGCCCACACCGCGGCCAAAAAACTCCGCCCCGTCTTCCTGCGCGGCCAGCTCAACGAGGGCTTTCGCCTCGCCCCTCCCCGCGCGCCCGACTCCGCGAACGCGGCCGGCGCGGGCGTGGAGATCGTGGTCACCGAGACCGAGCTCTTCGGCCGCCAGCGCGCCCGCCGCGCCCAGACCGGCCGTCGCGCCGTGGTCCATCGCGCCCAGGTCGACCAACTCCTCGACTTCGCCGACCTCGTGGAAGGAGACTTCGTCGTCCACCTCCAGCACGGCGTCGCCCTTTACCGCGGTATCACAAAACTTGATACGCGAGACGGCGTCCGGGAGGTCATCTCGCTCGAGTTCGACGACCACGTGACCCTGCACGTGCCCCTGCCCGAGGCCCACCTCGTCAGCCGCTATGTCGGCCTGTCCAAAGTTCGCCCGCAGCTCGGAAAAATTGGCTCGGACCGCTGGCAAAAAACCCGGCAGCAGGCCGAGCGGGCCACCATCGATCTCGCCGCCGAGCTGCTCCGCATCCAGGCCGCCCGCGACGCCCAGCCCGGCTTCTCCTGCCCGCCCGACAACGACTGGCAGCGCGAGTTCGAGGGCGCGTTTCCCTTCACCGAGACGCCCGATCAGCTCAAGGCCATCCAGGCGGCCAAGGCCGACATGGAGCGCGCCCGCCCCATGGACCGCCTGGTCTGCGGCGACGTGGGCTTCGGCAAGACCGAGGTCGCCATTCGCGCCGCCTTCAAGGCCGTGCAGGCCGGCAAACAGGTCGCCATCCTCGTGCCGACCACCATCCTCGCCCAGCAGCACGCCAACACCTTCCGCGAACGCATGGCCGGCTACCCCGTCGCGGTGGAAATGCTCTCGCGCTTCCGCACCAAGGCGGAGTCAGCCCGCATCATCGCCGCCACCGCCGCCGGCCAGGTCGACATCCTCATCGGCACGCACCGCCTGCTCAACAAGGACATCCACTTCAAGGATCTCGGCCTCGTGGTCATCGACGAGGAGCAGCGCTTCGGCGTGAAGCACAAGGAGCAGCTGAAGGCGCTTCGCGTCTCGGTGGACGTGCTCTCCATGTCGGCCACGCCCATCCCCCGCACCCTCTACATGGCCATGACCGGCGCGCGCGACATGAGCGTGATCGAGACCCCGCCCGTCGATCGCCACCCCATTCAGACCATCGTGAAAACCTACGACGAAAAACTCGTCGTCGACGCCATCCGCCACGAGCTGCGCCGCGGCGGACAGGTTTTCTACCTCCACAACCGCGTGCAGACGATCTCGCTCGTAGCCGCGCGTCTGCGCGAGCTGCTGCCCGACGTCGACATCGGCGTCGGCCACGGCAAGATGGACGAACACGAGCTGGAGGAAATGATGACCGAGTTCGTGGCCGGGCGCCACCAGGTGCTCGTCTGCACAACGATCATCGAGACCGGCCTCGATATTCCGAACTGCAACACGATCATCATCGAGGGCGCGGACCGCTTCGGGCTTTCCCAGCTTTACCAGCTCCGCGGCCGCGTGGGTCGTTTCAAGCACCAGGCCTACGCCTATCTGCTGCTCCACCGCCACACCCGGCTCGTCGAGATAGCGCGGGAGCGCCTGAACGCCCTGCGCACCCACAACCAGCTCGGCGCAGGCTTTCGCATCGCCATGCGCGACCTGGAGCTGCGCGGCGCGGGCAATCTCCTCGGCTCCCAGCAATCCGGGCACATCGTCGGGGTCGGCTTCGAGCTCTACTGCCAGCTGCTCCGCCAGTCCGTCGCGCGGTTGAAGGGCGACAAGCAGGCCGCCTCCATCCGCGCCGCGGTGAAGCTGGACTTCGTCTTCGTCGGCGAAGGCAGCCCGCCCGAAAAAAACGCCCCCGCCTCCGGCGCCTCGGCCAACAGCAGCTACCTCGCGATCAAGGACGCCGAGGACGCCGCGGCCGGCGCCGTCACCGTGGACCGGATACAGGCCCGCCTGCCCGTCTCCTATATCGGAGAGACCCGCCTGCGCCTGGATCTTTACCGCCGGCTCGCCCTCGCCGGCTCGGCCGCGCAGCTGAAGGAAATCGAGGCGGAGCTGAACGACCGTTTCGGCAAATTCGGCGACGAGGTGCGCGCCCTGCTTCAGGTCACCGCCATCCGCGTCGCTGCCGAGCAAAAGGGCATCGTGAGCGTCGAGACCGACGGCTCGAAGCTGAAACTCATCCGCGCCGGCGCCGGACGCCGCGACGATTTCGTGCAACTGGGGGGGCGCTTCCCGCGCCTCACCGCGCCCAGGCCGCTCGCCCGCCTGAAGGAGATCCTCGTGTTCCTGGGCAACCTCCCCGCGCCCGCAGCCTGAGGCCTTGGGGGCCACGTCAGACTCGCCTTTTCCCCCATTGACCGCCCTGCCCCGCCGCCTAGCTTGCCCGGCATAGACGTTCCTATCGCCGCCCTTACGCACGCTCCGTCCCACATGCCCAAAGCCTTCCGCCGCCTCGCCCTCCATCTCGTTCTTTTTGGAGCGTTGAGCTCGCCCGCCCTTGTTTTGGCGCAGCCGGCCACGCCGATCGAAGACGGCCTAAATCTGCGTTTCGCCAACGGCATAGCCGCCGTGGTCGAGAGCAAGGTCATCACCGTCGACGACATCCGCCGCGAGCTCGCGCCCATTCTCCCCCAGATCCGCCGCGATTCCCGCAACCAGCAGGAATTCACCCAGAAACTCGAGCGCGTGCAAGACGAGATCATCCGCAACCTCGTGGACCGTCATCTGATCGTGAAGGAGTTCCGCAAGGACGAGAAACGGAAGATCCCGGAGAGCTACGTCGACAACGCGATCCAGGAGCAGCTCACCACCCAGTTCGAGGGCGACCGCGCCCGCTTTCTCGCCTACCTGAAGT
>JAIXVY010000404.1 GCA_027482505.1 Opitutaceae bacterium
CGCCTGCTCGGCGACGGCCGCCTCGAGATTGCGGCGAGTCTGCTCCAGCTCGTCCTCCAGGGGATCGAGGCGGCGGCGCAGGGCTTCGGAGTCGGTGTTGGCGGTGGCGAGGGCCTGTTCGGCTGCGGCGAGGCGATTCTCGAGTTCGCGCTGGCGAGGCTGGGCCTCCTGCGCGGTTTTGAGCTCGGCGGCGAGCCGGTCGCGTTCCTGGGCGGCCGCGCGGGCCTGGGCCTCGACCTGGCCTAGGGAGAGGGTGAGTTTTTCCTCGGCGGCGGCCAGGCGCTCGTTTTCGGCGATGAGCGAGCGCTGGGTGCCGGCGTGGGCGGCGAGGGCGTCGGCGGTGGTTTGGAGCTCGGCGGTCTTGTCGCCCAGTTCGCGGGCGAGACGTTCCTTCTCGGCGCGGGCCTCGCGCTCGGAGGCGGCGGCGCTCTCGGCCCGGGCGATCAGGTCGGCGCGGCTCGCCTCGAGGCTGGCGACGGCGGCGCGGAGTTCCTTGAGTTCGGCTTCGCGGGACTGGCCTTCGGCGACGGAGTTGGAGAGCAGGGCGGAGTTGGCCTCGCGCAGGGTGCGATTGGCGTCGCGCGCCTGGCGAATCTGGTTGGCCAGATTGGTGATCTCGCCGGCGTGGCGGCCGCGCTCCTCCTGGACGGCGGCTTCGAGTCGTTCGACCTCGGCCTGAAGGGTGGTGGCCTCGAGGCGAAGTCCCTCCACGTTGCGTTCGAGTTCGGCGTAGCGGGCCTTGGCCTGGGTCTGGGCGCCGAGGGCGGCCTCGGTGGCGGACTGGGCGAGGGCGAGGTCGTCCTGGAGACGTTTCTTGTCGCCCTCGAGTTCGGCGAGGCGGGCGGTGGCGT
The DNA here is from genome assembly GCA_027482505.1 of Opitutaceae bacterium. Classification (GTDB taxonomy): domain Bacteria; phylum Verrucomicrobiota; class Verrucomicrobiia; order Opitutales; family Opitutaceae; genus IMCC26134_A. The sequence continues at coordinate 852 of JAIXVY010000404.1, forward strand.
CCTCGGCCTGGCGCAGGGCGCGATTCGCGTTTTCCTGCGCGGCGGCGAGATCTTTTTCCATCGCGGCGATCTGGGCGCGGGCCTGTTCGGCGAGCGCCTTGCCGGAAGCCGCCACGCCCTCTAGTTCGGTGGCGCGGGCGCGGGCGAGCTCGGTTTCCTTGCGGGCCTCGGTGAGCGTGGTGAGCGCGGTGTCGCGTTCGCTCGCGGCGGCGGCGGCGGCGCGGGCGGCCTCGGCGAGGCGGGTTTCGAGCACGGCGGCGGCGGCCTGCTGCTCGTCGAGCTGGCGGCGGGCGGCGGCGAGGGCGGCGTCGCGTTCGGGCAGGGCCTGGCGCTGGGCGAGGAGTTCGCCTTCAAGGCGGGCGCGCTCGGCGGTGGCGGCGGCGAGGGCGGTCTCGGAGGCGGTGCGGGCCTCGGCGGCGGCGCTGATCTCCTCGCGCGCGGTTTGAAGCTGGGCGGCGACGCTTTCGCGTTCGGTGCGCACCGACGCGAGGTCGGCGCGGGTTTTGTCCAGCTCCGCTACGGCGTTGTGCGCGGCGGCGGTCTGCTCGTCGGCGCGGGCCAGCAGCGCGGCGCGCTCGGTCTTGGCCGTCTCGGCCTCGCCGTTCAGGCGGGCGACGGTCGCCTCGGCGTCCGCGAGGCGGGTGCGCAGGTCGGCGAGCTCGGTCTCGAGTTTCTTGCCCGCTTCGGCGGCGAGGCGCAGTTCCTCGGCCCGGGCGTCGAGCTGGGCGCGCAGTTCCTGATCGGCCTGGCTCGTCGCCTGGGTGGCGGTGGCGAGGCGGGCTTGCAGGTCGGCGAGTTCGGAACGCGCCTTCGCGAGGTCGGCGGCGGAGGTTTCGGAGGCGGAGACGGCGGCGGCGAGTTCGGCGCGGGCCTTGTCGCGCTCGGCCAAGGCCGATTGGGCGGCGGCCGATTGCTCTTCGGCGCGCGTGCGCAGGGCGGTCTGTTCGCCCTGCAGGCGAAGGACCTCGGAGCGGGCCTGGGCGGCGGCACCTTGGGCGAGGGCGATCTGCTGGTCGCTTTGATCGGCGGCGTCGGTAAGGGTTTTGATCTGTTCGCGGAGGGCAGCGACCTCGTCGGAGGCGGTGGCGGCCGCTGGCGCGGATGCGGGGGCGGCGGGGGTGGTCGTGGCAGCGGATTTGGCGGCGATTTCCGCCGCTTCCAGCTTGGCCTTGAGTTGGGTTTTCTCGGCCTCGAGCGCGGCGCTCGTGGCGCGGAGTTGCTCGAGTTCGGCGGTTTTGGCGGTGATTTGCGCGGTCAGCTCGGCCTCGGCGGGAGCGGGGGCGGGGGCCGGGGAAGGCGCGCGCAGCTCGGCGATCTGTTTTTGGCTTTCGGCCAAGGCGGTTTCCAGACGGGTGCGCTCCGCGCTCAGGCGCTCGACCTCGCCCTGGGCGGCGGCAAGGCGCTCGGGGAGATCGGAGGATTGGATGGCCGGGGTGGCGACCACGCTCGTGGTTTCCTCGGCGGCTGCGTCGATCGGCAGGCGGTCGAGGGGCGCGTTGAAGCTGGCGACATCGAAGGGGCGGAGCACCGGGGTGGGCAGTTCGCCGACGGCGGCGAGCTTTTGGCGGATCTCGGCCAGCTTGGCCTCGGCGCGGGATTTCTCCTCGGCGGTGAGTTGCGCGGCGATGGCGTCGCGGGCCTGGGAGGGTTGCCCGCGCTCGGCGGCGAGCAAGGTCCAGGGATACGCCGCCACCAGATCGGCCGCTCCGCCCAATCGGCCTTGGGCCAGGGCGACGCCGTAGTTTAGCTGGGCCGGGGCGAAGCCCAGGTTCGCGGCGGTGCGCAGGAAGTGTCCGGCGGCGGCCTGATTCACCGGCACGCCTTCGCCGCGCTCGAGCTGACTGGCGAGATTTAGCATCGAGCCCACGTGTCCGCGGCTCGCGGCCTCGCGGTGCCAGCGATAGGATTCCACGGGGTCTTTTTTAACGCCCCGGCCGATCGCGTAGGCGATGCCGAGATTGAACTGGCTCTGGGGCAGTCCCGCCTCGGCGGCGCGAAGCATGAACTCGATCGCGGCGACATCGTCCCGGTCCACGCCGCGGCCGGCGGCCAGCATGTTGCCGGCATTGAAGGTCGCCAGGATGTGGCCCGCGGCGGCGGCTTCCTTATAAAGTTCGAAGGCGCGCTTCAGGTCTGCGGGCACGCCCCGGCCTTGTTCATAGGCGACGGCGAGATTGAAGGTGGCGTGGGGATTCCCGGAGCTGGAGGCGCGGCTGAAGAGGCGCACGGCCTCGGCCGGATCCGCCTCGACGCCGTTGCCTTGCGCGTAGGCCAGACCGAGGGCGTTGAGGGCGGTCGTGTCCCCTTGGTCCGCGCGCTGGCGCAGGCTGTCGATATTCTCGGCTTGGGCGCGCAGCACGCTGAACGACACGCCCGCGGACAAGAGCGCGGCCACCCAGGCGAGACGACGGGAACGCGATAGGCGAAGGGAGCTGAATGGGCGGGCTGTGAGCATATCGTAAAATATACCTAAGTAGCATTATTCCTTTTTTGGCACCGCCAAGCCCTAAAGCCCCGCCTGAACGTATTGGGTCAACGCCCACTCGTTAGATTTGCCCGTCCGCCCGGCCGGCGATGCGCAATTTGCAATTAATGGCGTGTTTTTCGGACGCGCGCGGTGCTATATTCAAACTGCCATGTCTCAATCTCCCATCCGTGTTGCCGTGACCGGCGCCGCCGGCCAAATCGGTTACTCCCTCCTCTTCCGCATCGCCTCCGGCGCCATGTTTGGCCCGGACCGTCCGGTCATTCTTCAGCTCATCGAGGCTCCCTTCGAGAAGGCGATGAAGGCCCTCGAGGGCGTGGCCATGGAACTCGACGACTGCGCCTTCCCGCTGCTCAAGGGCATCGTCATGACAGACTAGTCCGAGGTCGGCTTTAAGGACGCAAACTGGCGCCTGCTCGTCGGCGCCAAGTCCCGCGGCCCTGGCATGGAGCGCGCCGACCTGCTTAAGGACAACGGCAAGATTTTCATCGGTCAGGGCCAGATCATCGACCGCGTGGCGGCCGACGACGCCCGCGTCGCCGTGGTGGGCAACCCTGCCAACACCAACTGCATGATCGCCGCCTCGCAGGCCAAGCGCCTCACGCCCGACCGCTTTACCGCCATGGTGCGCCTCGATCAAAACCGCGCCCAGACCCAGCTCGCCAAGAAGGCCGGCGTCGATCTCACCACGGTGAAGGACATCTTCATCTACGGCAACCACAGCCCCACCATGTTCCCCGCCTTTGCCCACGCCACCATCGGCGGTAAGAAGGCGACCGACGTCATCAGCGACCACGCCTGGCTGAAGGGGCCCTTCCTCGAGACCGTCGGCAAGCGCGGCGCGGCCATCATCGCCGCCCGCGGCGCCTCTTCCGCCGCCTCGGCCGCCAATGCCCTAGTCGACCATGTGCGCGACCTCATGACCCCCGGCAAGATCCACTCCGTCGCGGTCAAGGCCAACGGCCTCTATGGCTTCGATCAGGATGTCTGGGCCGGCATGCCCGTGCGCACCACCACGCCCGGCAGCTACGAGGTCATCACCAGCTACGAGATGTGCGACTTCTGCAAGGAGCGCATCGCCATCACCAACAAAGAGCTCGTCGAGGAGCGCGCCGCCGTCGTCGACATGCTCAAGGGCTGAGAAAGCCTGCGTCTACTTCCCCCCCGAACTCCTGCGGCCGGGCCTTCGTTACGAGGGCCCGGCCTTTTGCTGCGCGCGTGGCTGCCTCGTGGCTTGCCCGCGCTCTCGGCGCGTGAATCAAAAATGTGAAATCGCCCGGGCGCTCTCCAACACGACCCAGCCCAAACCGCCCACGCCGGCGAGGGCGACGGCGGCGCGCATGAGCTTCTGAAAGCGCAACTTGCGGTCGTGGCGGTCGGGCCGGCGCGCGGCGAAGCAGCCGCTGGAGTCCACGAAGCTCACAAACTGGGCGTTACGGATGGACGTCCGCCGGATGCGCGCATTGTCCACCCGACCCATGCGGATCGCGGGACGACGGAACAAATTGGCGAGCAGGCGGAGCATCAGGTAGAATTCTGAGGCAGCAGACCGCGAAATTTGGGTGGTCTTCGCAAGGCGAAACCCGCCACGGTTGACGTTTTCACCCGCGTTTATCGTTTTCCGAAGCTCCGCCATGCACCACTTCCGCTACGCCGGCCAGAACCTCCAATGCGAAGGCGTCGACCTCGCCGAGATCGCCCGCCTCTACGGCACGCCCACCTACGTCTACAGCTCCGCCACCATGGCGGACAACTACACCCGCCTCGCTGCCGGTCTGAAGGGCCTCGACCTCCAGATCTGCTACGCGATGAAGGCCAACTCCTCCCTCGCGATCCTGCGCCACTTCGCGAACCTCGGCGCCGGCTTCGACCTCGTGAGCGGAGGCGAGATTCAGCGCGTGCTCGCCGCGGGCGGCGACATCAAGCGCTCCGTTTTCGCCGGCGTCGGCAAGACCGAGGCCGAGATCGAGCTCGCCCTCAAGAACGGCATCTTCGCCTTCCACGTGGAGAGCGAGCCCGAGATCGCCCGCATCAACCACGTCGCCGGCAAGCTCGGCGTGAAGGCCCCCATCGCCATTCGCATCAACCCCGACGTCGACGCCCACACCCACGCGAAGATCACGACCGGCAAGTCGGACAACAAATTCGGCATCCCGCTCGCCCACGCCGCCGCCGCCTACGAGACCGCCGCGCGTTTCCCCCACATCCAGATCAAGGGCGCCCAGATGCACATCGGCTCCCAGCTCACCAGCCTCGCGCCCTTCGTCGAGGCGGTGAAGAAGGTCGCCCCCTTCGTGCAGGAGCTGAAGGCCAAGTATGGCATCACCTATTGGTCCATCGGCGGCGGCATAGGCATCATTTACAAGGACGCCCTCGCCAGCGGCGACGCCGCCTGGTGGTCCGCCCAGCCCCCCGAGAGCCGCCCGCTCACGCCCGAGGCCTACGGCGAGGCGCTCACGCCCCTGCTCGCGCCGCTCGGCCTCAAGATCCTGCTCGAGCCCGGCCGCTACCTCGTCGGCAACGCCGGCGTGCTCCTCTCGCGCGTCGAATACCTCAAGCGCGGAAAGAACAAAAACTTCCTCATCGTCGACGCCGCGATGAACGACCTCGTGCGCCCCGCGATGTATGACAGTTTCCACGAGATCGTGCCGCTGCGCCGCGACACCGCCCGCGCCGCGCTCGTCGCCGACATCGTCGGCCCGGTGTGCGAGAGCGGCGACTGCTTCGCGAAGGACCGCCAGCTCCAGGAGGTCGGCGAGGGCGAGTTCATTTCCTTCATGAGCGCCGGCGCCTACGGATTCACCATGGCCAGCCGCTACAACACCCGCAGCCTCGCCGCCGAGGTGCTGGTGAAGGGCGCCGCGAGCGATCTCATCAACGCGCGGGAGACCTTCGAGCAGCAGATCCAGAACGAGAAGCTGCCCGCCTTCCTCACCAAATAAGCGCACCGCGCCTTCCGCGCGCGTTTCCGCCTCAGATCCGGCCTCCTTTTGCGGGGCCGGATTTTTTGTCTGCGCCCGCCGCCCGCGGCGTTCGCTCAGGGCTTCTCTGCGCTGACGCGCGACTTCCTCGGCCAAAGCAAACCGAGCCCGCTTGCGATCAGCGCCAGCAGTCCGCCTCCGACCAGCAACACGTAGAAGGGGCGCAGCTTGGGGCCCAGCCAGCTGCCTTGGTGGATGCTCATGAGCGTCTTCATCGTTTCCTGTTCCCAATCGAACCAGAGCTCGCCGAAGTGGTGGGCCAGGCCGGTGAGCGCCGTCGCCGCGAGCGGAGCCAGCAGCGCCCACGCCACGATGCGGTGGAGTCGTCGCGCGCCGGCCCTGGCGCGCGAGCGCCAGAGCAGCCACGCGCCCGTGACGCAGAGCGCGAGCAGCCCCAGTCCTGTCGCCGCGAGATAGATCAAGGAGCCGGTTTCGCCCAGCCAGGCGCCGCTGTGCACGTCCAAGATCGCGTGGCCGGTCTCGCGATCAAGGCCGAACCAGGAGCGTCCCAGCCGGTAGAGCAGCCCCGTGGCCGCCGAGACGAGCAGGGGCGCGATCAACCAGGGCGCGAGGCGACGATGAAGCGGACGGGCGAGCGGTTTCACGACCGCGCCAGCATGCCTCGGGCGGTGGTCACGGCCAATCTCCTTTTGGGCGTCGCTCGGACGCCGCATTTCTTCCGTGTGTTCGCGGAGCTTCGCGGCCAAAGCTTCGGCCTCTTCCCCGCATGAACATCGTCGTTGTCGGCGCCGGCGCCTGGGGCACGGCCTTTGCCCTCCATCTTTCCCGTCTCGGCCACACCGTCACGCTCGCGCCGCGGCGCTTCGAGCAGGCGCTCGCCCTCGCCAGCACGCGGGCGAATTCGGATTACCTGCCGGGCTTTGCCCTGCCGCAATCCGTCCAGATCGGTCACGAGCTCGCGCCGGTGCTCATGGAGGCGGAGCTGATCCTGCTCGCCTGCCCCTCGCAGGCCTTGCGCGAGACTTGCGTGCGCGTGCGCGACGGGCTGGCCCTTGCCACGCAACTGAAGCTCGTGGTCTCGCTCGCCAAGGGGCTGGAGCTCGGCACGCATTTGCGACCGACCGAGGTGCTGGCGGCCGGGCTGCCGGGCTGGGCGGTGGGCTCGCTCACCGTGCAGACCAACGCCGCCGAGGTCGCCGCCGGCAAACCCTCCGC